>DAIMFY010000400.1:0-2222 GCA_036724295.1 Gemmatimonadales bacterium
TGACGGTGAACTGCTCGTGGTCGATCACCAGGTTTCCTTCCACGATCCGCCGCTCCACTGTAACGCGAGTGCCGGACGCGAGTTGGGGCAGGAGTTTCGTGTAGAGCGCGCGCACCGCTTCACGACTCTCGGCCATGACCTCGCCCCCCGGGAACCGTTGGAAAACGGCCTCCGGCGCAACCAGTGCGCTCATGGCTGTGGCATCGCGCGCGTTCGCCGCATCGACGAATCGCTGCACGACCGCCGCTGGCAGGGTGTCAGCCGGCGTTCGGGGCGGTGCTGCTTCTTGCGCGCTGACGGGGAGCGCAAGCACCGCGAGCAGCGCCACCAGGGACCAGACTCGTTGCATGGAAGGGCGGTTAGATGTCTAATGCCTGTCGGCCGCGGCAAGCACGGTCGGGTGCAGCTCAGGGTGCGAGTACATGCCACGCCACCGCCCCGATCCGTGCCCGCGTTTCCGGCCCCATGCGCGTGGCGAACTCGGTCGCCGCGCGCCCGGCTCGCGGGATGAACGCTCCTTGGAGCGAGCGTCGCGGACCCGAGGTACGATTCGCCGAGTAGCCGTGCCACGTGGACCCGTTGAAGATCAGCAGCGAGCCAGCGGGCCCCGTGTGCTTTATGAGGCGCGCCAAGATCCGCGGCCCGAGCTCATCGGCTTCATGGAAGGCGAACACCACGTCCGGCCAGCCATCGCGGCTGAGCGTCCGGTGCGACCCGCTCTCACGCTTGATGTGCCAGCCGATACGAAGGAGCGCCGCCAACACTCGGCGGGCCTTCGCGGCTGGCCACTGACTCATGCCGCTTGGAAATGGAGATTGAGGAGTTCAGGCGCTGCTTCGCCGTGCTCGAGCCGCTCGGCGAAGACCCGGAGGGGCCAACGCTTGGACCCGGGCCATGGCCTCGTCACGCGTGGCCCCGTAAGTCATCACCCCGGCGAGGCTCGGCACTTCGGCCAGCCAGCGTCCGTCAGCTTCACGCTCAAGCTCAATGGTGACAATCAGTTAGGGCTCCGGACGGTAGCGTCTCACCCCTAAAGGTACAGCCCGGCTTTGTAGCCGTCTAATGCTGTCGCTTTAGCTGCAAAGCGGCTGAACCTGAGCCGCACACATGGAACGAAAGGTCGGGACGCCCTCAGCGGGCGGCGCGGAGCGCCGGCCGCTTTGTCAGCTGCAAGCAGGTATTAGGCCACTAGCGATCGATCCCCCGCCAGGCAATGCGCTGTATCTGACCGATGCGCCGTGCGTCTGGATCTTGGCTGGCGTCAGCGGGCGACCAACAATGGTATTGGGTGTACGCGGTCGGCGTCCGAAGTTCAACGATCGTCTCCCACCCATCGAGCCCAGGCGGACAACCTGCCGCGCTGGGGCCGCGGTGCACCGCCAATGAGTCGAGCTTGGCAATGACGGCGCGCCAATCGAAGCGATAGGTCGCGCGCGCTTCACATGCGACGAACCGCGCCCCGTTACGCACCTCCCGACACTGGCTGTCCCCTGCCCGGCGCCGCCAACCCACCTCGTCGAGAAGGCCGACATCGTGGCGCGGCATCGCCCGCCGCCCGCCCTCCTCGAGCGGCCAGATCGTGTAGCGGTGGCCGATCGCGCCATTCTCTAACTCAACGATGTGAACCATGCCCTCGGGAATCATCCAGCCACCGCTGACCACCCAGATGCGAATCTCGCGCTTCGCTACGGGATCCGCCTGGCGGCTAAGGACCGCCAGGTTGAGGTCGGCGGCCATGGCGTCCGCGTACTGTTGAGCCCACGTGTGGCCGATGTCAACTCGCATTGAAGCGGCGGGCGCGCGGACGCACGCGGCCAGCAGCAGGAGCAATAGTACAGATCTCAATGTCATCTACGTGTCGGCAATGCCTGAAGGCCTGGAGTGGCCTAATGCCTTCTGGTTCAGCTGCAGGCACCTCTTAACGCGTGCACAACTCAACGCTTCCTTGCCAGGCCAACGGCCTGGTTCGTGCCTGTCAGCTGCAACCAGGGATTAGACAGCGCGTGAACATGCGACGCTTCAGGCCAGCGATGCCCGCCAGTCTCTGGGAGGCCGGGGTGCATCCGGCCGTCGTTCCTGGGTGCCGGCGGTCCGCATCCGGGGCTCGTGAGCAATCCCGCCCTGCCGCATTCTACGGTCCGCTGCCCCGCTACTGGGACGCCGTCGACCTTCCCGGATTGCGCCAGCACACCATCACCCACCCGACCCCGACCCCACCCATG
>DAIMFY010000401.1:0-2221 GCA_036724295.1 Gemmatimonadales bacterium
ATCGCCAAGGACGACTTTCCGCCCAGTTCGCTTTGTCGCTCGCGCTCAAGGACGTACGCCTCGCCTGGCAGGCGGCCGGCGAGGACCGCTTCGCCGCCCTTGCGTGCTTGGCTGACGAATGGCAGCAGGTAGTCGATCAAGGGCTCGGCGACCGGGACCTTACCGTGGTGACGCTCGCACTCCAGCGACAAGGAGGATCGCCATAACCTGATCGGTTACACGATGCTGCCGTGATGCTCACCGGGGCTACCGCGAGGCCTGCGATTGTGGGCGGCGGGCCGCCAGGTAGGCGCCCGTAGCACAGGCGACCAGCAGTACTGCCGCCAACCAGAGCGGCGCGGCGAGGGCCACCCAGCGCAACAAGACACCTCCCGTAAGCGCACCCACGAGCATCGCCAGGACCGAGATCAGTCGCCGGCCGCGCAATGGTTGCATTCGAGATGAGGGACATCTCGAATGAGACAGCGAACCGGTCATTGCTACCGCTACGAAAAGCGATCATCGAGCCTGTGTTCGGTCAGATCAAGTTCAATCGAGGTTTTGCGAGATTCCGCAGACGCGGGCTCAGCGCAGCTCGTTCCGAGTGGAAGGTGATCTGCATGACCCACAACCTGCTGCAGTACTGGCGAACTAAGACCGCCGCACCTGCAATGGCTTAGTCAGTCAGCAAACGCCCACGTCATTTGGTCCGCTGACTATTCGCGCAACAGCCTCTTTGGCTGGTTCGTGGCGGGTCTGGTCGCCTACGCGCTTCTGCTGATCTTCGCAACGGTCGCCGGTAAGCCGGGTGCGGCGTGAGTGACCGCCGAATGTGCGATCAGCGGGAGAGTTCCGCGTCGGCCTGATAGCTGTACGCCGCCTCGCGTACCGCCTCGTCGGTTTCCAGGCCCGCACCCAGGGCACCGCCCACGGTGGCGATCGACGTCGCCAGCCACGCCAGCCCGGCGATGCTGGCGACGCTGGCCTTGTGGCCCAACGCATCGGTGAGTGACTGGCGGGGAACGAGCAGAAATGCGCCGACCAGGTTGAGCACCAGAAGGGTCCCGTACAGCGCGAGCACCCCGATGACCACGGTGGCAAGCGTCACGAGGTTGAACATGATGACCTGTTCCCGGGCCGAGCCGGTGCGCGGCGGGCGTTCCCACAGACCCGCGCCGAGGACGATCGTGAGTACCACACCGGCGACGGAGCCGACCGTGAGCAGGGCCAGGCGGATCGGCCCGAGCCCGTCGGCAAGACGCCAGATGTCGCTCGTGACAAGGGCGAATACCGCCGCCGTAAGCGCGGCCACCAGCGCCCGGGACAGCCGGATCGCAAGCCGCCAGGGCCGGTTGGCCCGCAGCATGCCGAGGAGGAGGCGCAGGTTGCCGGTGATGACCCCGGCGACCAGGCCGAACCCGTGACTGTCGGGCGCTACCGCATCGCCGAGTTCCTGGAGCCGCCGGGTGACCGCGCCGCGGCGACGCTGCACGTCGGGGTGGGCCCGACCACGGGTGCCGGTCGTGGGGTGCGCATCGAGGTTTGCCCGGTCGGCGTCCCCAACCAGCGCCGCGACCAGCCGGACGAGCGCATCCGCCGCGCGCCGGGTCACGCCGACGGCGCCGAGCGCGGGCAGCGACAGCACAGCGACACCGTGAGTCATGCTCGCGTGCGCCACCACTGGTCGCCGAGCGGTCTGCAACGGAAGATCGGTCACACAGACGGTCAGGTGCCACTGCTCATCGATCAGCCGCCGGCGGGCCGCGGAGATGAGCTGGGAAAGATCCGCTGGCCCGTCGACAAGTCGATCGGAAACGAACCGAACCACCCAGCGAACGCTCGGTAGCCGGGCACCGATCCGCTCGGTGAGATCGGGTCGGAGCCGCTCGGCGAGTTCCGTGGAGGTTCCCGGTGCGGAGATGACTCCGATGATCACGGTGCGGGGCTCCGGCGCCGCCTCGCTTGAGGCCGGTTCCGGTGGATCGGCTTCTGGCATGTGCCCAGTCTCCCGCGACGCGTCGGCTGGTGGCGGCCGCTGCGCTGCCCATTGGCCGCGGTGATGAAGGGCAACAGTCTGATCGGTGTGATAAGCGCATCCCGGCTGCTGGAGCTTGCTCTGCAACCCAGCTGACACCGGCCGCGTCCCAGGCCGGGAAGGCGGCGTGATGGCCGTCGTCGCGGTGCTGGTTTTCGTCGCCGCCTACATCCTCATCGCCACAGAGCGGGTTCCGAAGAGTCGGGC
>DAIMFY010000402.1:0-2220 GCA_036724295.1 Gemmatimonadales bacterium
GGCACCGCGCTGCTCTATGGCGTGACCGGCAGCGGCAAGACGCTCGTCTACCTCGAGGCCGCGCGACTCGCCGTCGAGGCGGGTCGCAGTGCCATCGTGCTGGTGCCTGAAATCGGGCTCACGCCCCAGACGGTGAGCCGCTTTCGCGGCGCATTCGGCGACCAGGTCGCGGTGCTGCACAGCGGGCTCTCCGACGGCGAGCGTGCCGACGCCTGGCGCTTGCTGCAGAGTGGAAGCCGGCGTGTCGCCGTCGGCGCGCGAAGCGCTGTGTTCGCGCCGGTGCCGGACCTCGGACTCATCGTGGTGGATGAGGAACACGAATCGAGCTACAAGAACGGAGAATCGCCGCGCTATCATGCGCGTGACGTGGCGGCGATGCGGGCCCGCCTGGAGGGAGCGCGGTTGATCCTTGGCTCTGCCACGCCATCGCTGGAGACCTTTGCCCGAAGTCAGGGGAGCGCCCCGGCGGTGCGCCTGCTCTCCCTGCCGGAGCGAGTGGAATCGCGTCCGATGCCGCCGGTGGAACTTGTCAACCTGCGCAGCGCGCCCATGGTGCGCGAGCTCTGGCCGGTTCCATGGAGCGAACAGCTCGACCAGGCGCTCGTACAGGTGCTCGAGCGGCACGAACAGGCGCTGCTGCTGCTCAACCGGAGGGGCTTCGCCAATTTTCTGCAGTGCGCCAGCTGCGGCACGGTCTCGCAGTGTCCCCATTGCAGCATCGCGCTCACCGTGCACCACTCGCCGCGCGGCCTGCGCTGCCATTACTGCGATCACGCTGAAGTGATGCCGGCGGCATGCGCCGAGTGCCAGGGCGACGTGCAGCAGATGCGCGGTGTTGGCACCCAGCAGCTGGAACAGGCCATCGCCATGCGGTTTCCCACCGCGCGCGTTGCGCGGATGGACCTGGACACCACCAGCACCAAGTGGTCGCACCAGCGGATTCTCGGCGCCGTGGAACGGGGCGAGGTCGATGTCCTGCTGGGCACCCAGATGATTGCCAAGGGCCTCGATTTTCCCAATGTCACGCTGGTGGGGGTGGTCGATGCCGATACCGGGCTCTTTCTGCCAGACTTCCGCGCCGCCGAGCGCACCTTCCAGCTGCTGGCGCAGGTGAGCGGCAGGGCAGGACGGGGCGAAAAGGGTGGTGCCGTGCTGGTCCAGACCCGGTCGCCGGAGCATGCTGCGCTGGCGCACGCCTCGCGTCACGACACCGATGGCTTTCTCGCTGCGGAACTTCGCATCCGGGAAGCTCCCGCCTATCCGCCGCATGTCTCGCTTGTCAACGTCATCTTCTCGGGCGACGACGAGCTGGAGGTCAGCGCCGCAGCGGCACGATTTGCCGAATGGTGTGAGCGCCTCTTCCAGAAGCATGGCCTGCCGCTGGAGCTGCTGGGGCCGGCGCCCTGCCCGGTCGCCCGGGTGCGCGAGCGCTGGCGCTGGCACGTGCTGGTCCGGGGTCCGGGCCGGCCGATGGGCGGCTTTGTCCGGGCGGCCGCCCGCATGGCGGCTCGCCATCGCGATGCCCGGATGACGATCGACCGGGACCCCGTGACTCTGCTCTGATGACCGTCTAGCTTCCCCGCATGCCGAATCCAGCCCGCACCACACCTGACTTTGAGCGGCCGCCGTTCAAGGGAGCGCCGGAGGCCACTTTCGCGCCGCTGCCAGCCGACGGCATCCTTCCCGATGGCTTCTTCTCGACCTCCAACCTCCCCACGTACGTGCACGTGGACGGCCAGTGGGTGGCGCCGACCCGTCCCCGCATGGACTGCGTGATCGTGAAGCGGAAAGGCGGGCTGGAAACCATCGAGCCCCGCCGCCTCGAGGCTGGGGCGCTGATCGCCATGGGCATGGCAGAGGACGGCTCGGAGGGCATCGTGGTCCATGGAGACGGATTCATCGGTGGCGCGCACAGCGCCAACGAAGAGTTCCGCTTCATGGCCACCGAGGTGAGCCGGGAGCGACCGGTCAACTATGAAGAGCTCGCCGGCCGGATTCTGCAGGAGCGCGGCAACGGCGGCTACCTCGTCTGGGTGGTGGGCCCGGCGCTGGTGCACTCGCGGGCGCGCACCGATTTCGAGTGGTTCATCCGGCAGGGCTTCGTGCAGGCCGTGCTGGCCGGCAACGCGGTCGCCGTGCACGACATGGAAGCGGCGATCTACGGCACCACGCTCGGCATGACCAATACCGGCCAGCCCACCGAGGGCGGGCACGGCACCC
>DAIMFY010000403.1:0-2214 GCA_036724295.1 Gemmatimonadales bacterium
ACCCGCGGTCCGGTTGGATCATGCCGTAAGCGATATGCATCAGGGTGGACTTGCCCGCGCCATTTTCGCCGAGGAGCGCGTGGAGGGTTCCGGGCATGAGCTGGAAAGTCACGCCAGCAAGCGCCGTCACGACGCCAAACTGCTTATGGACGCCCGCGAGCTCGAGCGCCGGTGTGGTCACAGGCCGGTGGGATGGTCGTGAAATTCCCAGGGGAGATCGAACTGCTCCGAGAGGTGCGACGAGAGCGCCTGCACGCCCAGGGTTTCCGTGGCGTAGTGACCAGCATAGCAGAGATTGATGCCGAGTTCATCGGCGTCGAACCAGGTGTGATGGTTCCCTTCCCCGGTGACGAACGTGTCGAGGCCAAGTGCGCCGGCTTCGCCGAGCATCGAGCCGGCAGCGCCGGTAATGATCCCGATCCGCTGGATCTTCTCGGGGCCGGCGGGAATCATCATCGGCAACGGGCTGCGATCTTCGGCGCCCCGCTCTTCGTCGAGGATGCGTCCCAGTTCCTCCTGCAACCCGCTTCGTGACTGCAGCGTGTGCGGCAGCTGGCCGTACACACCGAGCTTGATGCCGCGATACTCTCCCCACCAGCCATCGATGCGTACGCCCAGTCGCTCGGCCAGCACCACATTGTTGCCCACCTCGGGATGCACATCGAGCGGAATGTGTGCCGCGTAAAGCGCGACGTTGTTGTCCATCAATGCACGCAGGCGCCGATACCGCCGGCCGGTGACGGGAACGTTCCCATCCCAGAACATCCCGTGATGGACGATCAATAACGTCCCGTCGGCGAGCGGGGCGGGCCGCGGTAGGGGCGCATCGCCATGCGCCCCTGCTACGCCGCCCGCCCCGTCCGCCGTCCGCACGGACCCGTCCACCGCCGCCACGATCCGGTCCACCGTCCCGGAACGGTTCTCGACCTCCAGCCCGTTCAGCGCATTGGGATGGTCGGGGACCTCGCTGATGCGGAGATAATCATCGAGGTAGGCGACGATGTCAGCGAGTGGGACGGTGGTCACGATCCCGGCGCTCCGGAATCGGGGTTCAGGGTGCCATTGGCAATGGAGTCGGCCGCTGCCTTCACGCGCGCCATCAGCGCATCGGGCACCAGTGAGTCGAGCGCGGGGTTGGGCACGTAGCGCAGTACCTCGCTCTTGAGGCCGAATGACTCCACCTGCGGCGTAAAGGAGGAATCCTTCACCGCGCGCGCCAGCAACAGGAACGCGTGGGGCAGATCGATGACCGCCGAGCCGATCACCCGCTCCGGCGCGAGCGCCCTCTGGTCGGCGTTGGCGCCGAAGATGTAGACGTTGGGGCTTTCCTTCACGGCCTGGAAAACGCCAAGGGCCGCGGCATCGGCGTTGTGATGGATCATGTCGGCGCCCAGCCGGATCTGGGCCAGCGCCGCTTCTCGCCCCGCCGCCGCATCGTCCCAGTTGTTGAGGTAGCTCACGCGAGATTGGATATCTGGCCGCACGGCCCGGGCACCGTTGACCCAGCCCCGATAGCCGGCGGCAACGGGAGGCAGCTCGACCCCACCGACGAACCCGATGATCCCCGACTTGGTAAGACCGCCCGCTACCATGCCAGCCAGATAGGTCGCTTCCTGGATCTGGAAGACGAGCGGGACCACTCGGCCCTTGAGGCGGGCACCGCTGTTGACCGCAAAGACCGGCCTGGGATACTGCTCGGAGACCCGTTCCGACGGCTCCTGAAATTCGAACCCGTTGCCGATGATCAGGTCATAGCCCTGCGCGGCGTAGGTACGGAGCGCCTCCTCCTGTGAAGCCGGAGTACCGGCTTCGACGTGGCTGATGTCGGCACCGAGGGAGTCACGAATGCGGAGGAGGCCCTGATAGGCGGCCGAGTTCCAGGCCGCGTCGGCGATGGAGCCGGGCGTGATGAGGGCGACCTTGAAACCACTTGAGGTCTGGCGATCAGCACACGAAACAAGCACCACCGTCGCCACAACAGCGAGACAGTAGCGCGACAGTTTCGCGATAACGTTCCCATCCGTCACGAAGTTTCCCGGTCACATGTCACGTAAATGCAAGATCTCCACGGAGTTATGAACTTATCAACTTGAGCCGGACGCCGAGCGCCGAACGCTAGGCGTCAGGCGTCAGGCGTCAGGCGTCCGGCGTCCGGCGTCAGGCGTCAGGCGTCCGGCGTCCGGCGTTCTCGTCCTCATTCATCTTCACCTCCCC
>DAIMFY010000404.1:0-2211 GCA_036724295.1 Gemmatimonadales bacterium
GTCGGTGGGATGACGACTGACGACCGATGACCGACGACCGAATTCCACATTCTCCCTCACTCCGAGATGCGGAAAAAGCGCGGCCTCCTGCGGCACCCAGCCCACCGACCGGCGATGCGACGGCAGGTGAATGCCAGGGGCCGTATCAGTCCAGGTGGCGCCATTGACCGTGATGCGCCCCTGCTGCGGAACATCGAGCCCTGCGAGGAGCCGCAGCACGCTTGTCTTTCCCGCGCCGCTGCCACCGGCCAGCACCAGCGTCCCGCCATCGGCGATGGAGAGTGTAACATCAAGTTCGAGCGAGCCGATGCGGCTACGGAGCCGGGCGTCGAGCATGCGTCCCGAAGGAGGCAGGAATCCAGGCGCGCACCGCGATCAGCACGCCAGCGGACATCGCAAGCAGCAGTACCGCCACCGCGAGCGCAGCATCGAGATCCTGCTGCAGCGCCGCGTAGACGGCGAGCGGCAGCGTCTGGGTCTTGCCCGGCAGGTTGCCGGCGAAGGTGATGGTGGCGCCAAACTCGCCGAGCCCGCGGGCCCACGCCATGACCGCACCAGCAAGCAGCGAAGGCGCCGCGAGGGGAAGCGCAATCCGGCGGAAGACGCCGAACGCGCCTTGCCCCAGCGTGGCGCCGATCTCGAGCAGCTGCTGGTCGACGCCGCGCAGCCCCGCCGCCGAGGCGAGCACGAAAAACGGGAAGCCCACAAAGACCTGCGCCATGATGACCGCCACTGGCGTGAAGGGGATGCTCACGCCCAGCGCGGTGATGGCCCGCCCGAGAATGCCGGCCCGCCCGAACGCCAGGAGAAGGCCGAGCCCGGCGACGGTCGGCGGCAACACCAGCGGCAGCACCAGCAGCGCTTCGAACCAGCGGGTGAGGCGCGAGCGGCCGCTTGCGAGCCACCACGCGACTGGCAATCCGGCCACGATCACGATGAGGGCCGCGACCGCGCTGGTCGCGACGCTGAGCTCCAGCGCCTGGCGCACCATCGGATCGGCCAGCTTGCGGTAGAGTTCCGCGGGATGCACCGCGAGGATGAGGGCCACGACCGGCAGCAGAATGAACCCGGCGGCGGGCCCGGCCACGCCGCCCGCGAGGCCGCGCCATCCCGGCTGGCGCCAGCTCATGGCTCGGGTGTGTCCCGCGGGAGCTCGAAGCCGTGCGCCGTGAGCACGGCCTGGCCCTTGGGAGAGTGCAGCAGCGCGAGAAAGGTCGTGGCGTCAGTCGTGTCGGTGGCACTCCGGGTCCGGGCAATGAAGTAGTGCGCCACGATGTCCCGGGCACCGGGCACCGGCAGCTCGCGCAGCGTACCGGTGGTGTCGGCCAGCAGCTGCGCGCGGTAAATGATGCCGGCGTCGGCTTCGCCCAGCCGGAGCTTGCTCAGTACACCGGCCGCTGACAGCTCCTGTGAGACGACACCCTGCTCGACGCGCGCGGCGAAGTCAGGGCCGTAGCCTTCCAGGTGCGACAGCCGAGCCAGCAGTTCACGGGAGTAGCGCCCCAGGGGAACCTGCGGCGCCGCGAGCACCACCTTGGTACCAGGCGAGGCGAGGTTGAGTGGCTGGCGCATGAAGTTGGCGGCACCGCTCCTGGTGGAGATCACCAGGGCCAGGCTGGAGACGGCAAAACTCTCAGCGGAATCGGCCACCCCCTTCTCCTGCCCCATCTGCATCCAGCGCTCGTCCGCCGTGGCGAGGAGATCGGCGGTGCCGCCCATCTGGAGCTGGGATACCAGCGCCGAGGAGGCGCCGCCGTTCAGCCGCACGAGCAGGCTCGAGTCCCGGCGCATCAGCGTGTCAGCCAGGTCCTGGAACGCCGGCACGAGCGATGACGCCACGAAAATGGTCAGCTCCCGGCCATTGGGCCCACCCCTGGTCTCCCCCCGCCGGCAGGCGGGGATGAGGAGGGTAAGGAGGAGAAGGAGGAATCTGGTCATTGGCTGCCGGCTGGGGGCTTGGCGCTCAGCGCTTGGCGCTTGACACTGGACGCAGCCACCGTCTCCAAGCTAACATCTACCCGACTCATGAACCGGGAATCGCAATGAACCGTGCCTTCGTGCCGCTCGCCCTCATCGCCGTGCTCGCCGCCTGCCCCACCTATGACGAGTACCCCAAGCTGAGTGACCAGAGTGGCCTGGTGGACGCCGACACCTATGCCCGCTATGGCAAGGAGCAGGCGGAGGCGATGGCCATCGCCCGCGAATACGGCC
>DAIMFY010000405.1:0-2208 GCA_036724295.1 Gemmatimonadales bacterium
GGAACTCCTCCGCCTTGGCGGCCATGCCGGCGGCCTGGTCGCGGATGTCCTGCGAGATCCGCATGGAGCAGAACTTGGGGCCACACATGGAGCAGAAGTGCGCCACCTTGGCACCGTCGGCCGGCAATGTTTCATCGTGATAAGCCAGCGCGGTGACGGGATCGAGCGCCAGGTTGAACTGGTCGCGCCAGCGGAACTCGAACCGCGCCTTGGAGAGTGCATCATCCCACGCGCGGGCGCGTGGATGGCCCTTGGCCAGATCGGCGGCGTGGGCCGCGATCTTGTAGGCAATCACCCCCGCCTTGACGTCATCCCGGTTGGGCAGGCCCAGGTGCTCCTTGGGCGTGACATAGCAGAGCATCGCGGTGCCATACCAGCCGATCATGGCGGCGCCGATCGCGCTGGTGATGTGATCATACCCGGGCGCGATGTCGGTGGTGAGCGGCCCGAGTGTGTAAAACGGCGCCTCGCCGCACCACTCCAGCTGCTTGTCCATGTTTTCCTTGATGAGATGCATGGGGATATGGCCCGGCCCCTCGTTCATCACCTGCACGTCGTGCTCCCACGCGACCCGGTTCAGTTCGCCCTGGGTCTTGAGCTCGGCGAACTGCGCCTCATCATTGGCGTCGGCGATGCTGCCGGGACGGAGCCCGTCGCCCAGCGAGAAGGAGACGTCGTACGCCGCCATGATCTCGCAGATTTCACGGAAATGAGTGTAGAGGAAATTTTCCTGGTGGTGCGCCAGGCACCACTTGGCAAGGATCGATCCGCCGCGTGAGACGATGCCGGTGACGCGATTGGCCGTGAGCGGCACGTAGCGAAGCAGTACGCCGGCGTGCACCGTGAAATAATCCACCCCCTGCTCGGCCTGCTCGATCAGCGTGTCACGGTAGGCTTCCCACGTGAGATCCTCGGCCACGCCACCCACCTTTTCCAGTGCCTGGTAGATGGGCACCGTCCCGATCGGCACCGGCGAATTCCGGAGGATCCACTCGCGGGTCTCGTGAATCTGCCTGCCGGTGGAGAGGTCCATCACCGTGTCAGCGCCCCAGAGCGTGGCCCAGCGCAGCTTCTCCACTTCCTCCTCAATCGACGAGCTCACCGCCGAGTTGCCGATGTTGGCGTTGATCTTCACCAGGAAGTTGCGGCCGATGATCATCGGCTCGAGCTCGGGGTGGTTGATGTTGGCGGGGATGATCGCCCGCCCGCGCTCCACCTCGCTCCGCACAAACTCCGCCTCAACTCCCTCGCGGATGGCGATGTACTCCATCTCCTCGGTGATCTCGCCGCGACGGGCGTAGTGAAGCTGGGTGAGAGGAGCAGTGCCGCGAAGCGGGCCGTCGGTCGTCGGTCGTCGGTCGTCACCGTCGAAGACTGATGGCCGACGACTGACGACCTGCCTGCGAGCAATCCATTCTCCCCTTACAGACGGCAGCCCGTCCCGCACGTCGTGGCCCTCGGGGCCGCTGGTGTCATAGACGCGCAGCGGCGGCTCGCCGCCCGAGAGCGCGATCTCGCGCATCGGCACACTTATGCCGCGGGGGCCATCCACGTACACCTTGGTGGAATTGGGAAACGCGTCAGCCAGCGTAGTGGCGGGCGATGGGACAGCGGTGGTGGCCATGCGGGACTCCTTGCATTGGCCGGCGGAGGGAACTGCTTCTGCCGCGCTCCCTCCGCCGGTGTGAACCGGATCAGGTTCCAAGGGTGTCGTCTCAATCGGGCGGTGCCCGATGCCCCTGGCGGCAAGGGGAAGATAGGCGGGGAGGCGGGATGACGGGAAGGCGGGATGACGGGAAGGCGGCAAGGCGAGCAGGACTGACGTGTCATTGCGAGCATCCCGGAGGGATGCGAAGCAATCGGGTCGCCTGAATCGGGACGCATGCGACTCGATTGCTTCGTCGCCGCCTGCGGCGTCTCCTCGCAATGACGCGTCGACCGTTGACCGTTGACCGTTGACCGTTGACCTCTCGCCCATCTAGAAGTCCTTACGTCCAAACCTCCTTCGCGCCAGCATCAGCGGCACCGCGGTCCACAGCAGCAGCGCCAGGAGGGTGAGCACGAGCCCGCCCCAGAGGCCCAGCGTCCGCTGCATCACGGCGCCGGTGTAGCCCATCAGCGCCGGCGCATCGAGCGCGAGCACCAGCCCGATCCGCGCAGCATCGACCGGATTGGCCATGGCGATGCCAAGCAGCGGCACTTGCAGTG
>DAIMFY010000406.1:0-2200 GCA_036724295.1 Gemmatimonadales bacterium
TTCATGTTCCTGGGCTGCGCCGGCAAGTCGGCGCAGATCCCGCTCTACACCTGGCTGCCCGATGCCATGGCCGGCCCGACGCCGGTTTCCGCGCTGATCCACGCGGCCACCATGGTGACCGCGGGCGTCTATCTCGTGGTGCGGAGCAACGTGATCTTTGCCATGAGCCCGGTCGCAAGCACCGTGGTCGCGGGCGTCGGTGCGCTCACGGCACTGTTTGCCGCCACGATCGGCCTCCGCCAGTACGACATCAAGAAGGTGCTGGCCTACTCGACGGTTTCGCAGCTTGGCTACATGTTCGTGGCCGTCGGCACCGGTGCCTACGTGGCCGGCATTTTTCACCTCGTGACGCACGCCTTCTTCAAGGCGCTGCTCTTCCTCGGTGCCGGCGCCGTCATCCACGCGATGCACGCGGCCTATCACGCCACCCATTCGCACGCCGATGCGCAGGACATGCGCAACATGGGCGGTCTCAGGAAGCTGCTGCCCATTACGTGGTGGATGATGCTGTTCGCCACCCTTGCCATTGCCGGGATCCCGCCGTTCGCCGGCTTCTTCTCGAAGGACGAGATCCTGGCCCTGGCGTTTGCACGCGGGGCGGAGCAGCCGATCTTCTACCTGTTCTACGGGCTGGGACTGCTTGCCGCGCTGCTGACCGCGATCTACATGGCCCGGCTGATGGCCATGACCTTCCTCGGCACCAATCGCACCGGCGCTGAAGAGCAAAAGCATCTTCATGACTCGCCGCCGAGCATGACGCTCCCGCTCATCGTGCTGGGCGTGCTCTCGGTCATCGGCGGCGCGGTCAACCTGCCGCATCTGGTGGGCGGCCACCAATGGCTCGATCACTGGCTGGAGCCCGTCCTCGCACCCGCTGGACATACGGCCTTTGGTGAGTCCCTGCACCTGCCTGAGGGCTCCACCGAGTACCTGCTCGTCGCCATCGCGGTGCTGGTGGGCATCATCGGCCTGATCATCGGCTTCCGGGCCACGCTGGCGCGCCCGATACCGACGCCGGAGGCCGCGCCGCCGGAGCGCGGGTTCGCGCGGATCCTGCTCAACAAGTACTGGGTAGATGAGCTCTACGATCGCCTTGTCGTGCGCCCGTTGGTATGGGTATCCCGCGTGCTGCTCTGGAAGGCGACCGACAAGGGGCTGATCGACGGCGCCTTCGTCAACGGCTCCGCGTGGTTCTCCCGGAGCGTGCTGGGGCGTGCTGGCAGTCTGCTGCAGAACGGGCAGGTGGGCTTCTACGTGGTTGTCTTCCTTGTGGGCGCGCTCTGGATCCTGCGCGTCATGGCGGGCTGAGCATGACGGCATTCCTCGACTCGATCGGTTACGGCAGCTGGATCCTGCACGTCCTCGTGCTGCTGCCGCTGGTGGGCCTTCCGCTCATCCTGCTCGCGCCCGAGCGCATGGCCAAGCACCTCGCCATGGTCATCGCCACGCTGGAGTTCGTGCTGTCGCTCGGCCTCTGGTGGCACTTCGATCCCGCCGCAGGCATGCAGTATCGTTCCTCGTTCTCCTGGATGCCGCAATGGGGCATCAGCTACAGCGTGGGCATGGACGGCACCAGCCTCGTCATGGTACTGCTGACCACCCTGCTGGGCCCCGTTTCAGTGCTCGGCAGCTATCGCTACATCACCCGGCGCGAGCGGGCGTTCTATTGCCTGCTGCTGGCCATGGTCACCGCCATGGTCGGCTGCTTCATCGCACTCGACCTGTTCGTCTTCTACGTGTTCTTCGAGCTGATGCTGATCCCGATGTATTTCCTGATCGGGATCTGGGGCGGCACGCGGCGCCTCTATGCGGCGATCAAGTTCTTTGTCTATACCTTCCTCGGTTCGCTGCTGATGCTGGTGGCGATCGTGGTGCTGGTCTGGAAGGTGGCGGCGGTGACCGGCCGGATCTCGTTTGCCTACGATGACGTGCTGCAGCACATCTCGGCGGCGGGCGATGCGGCACCGTGGCTCTTCGGGGCCTTTGCGCTCGCCTTTGCCATCAAGGTCCCGATCTTCCCGCTGCACACCTGGCTGCCCGATGCGCATACCGAGGCACCGACTGCGGGCAGCGTGATGCTGGCGAGCGTGATGCTCAAGATCGGCACCTATGGCTTCATCCGCTTTGCGGTGCCGCTGTTCCCGTCGGTGGCACTGAGCCCCGCCATCTCGGCGCTCATCGTCGTGCTCGCGGTCATCGG
>DAIMFY010000407.1:0-2189 GCA_036724295.1 Gemmatimonadales bacterium
GCCCGGCTCTTGATGTTGCGCTCCACCAGCCGCATGGCGTGGAGGTCACCACGCCGCGCCAGGGTAATGAGCTTTTCCGCGAACGGACGCAGCTCCTTGGCCTTGGCTTCGGTGGTCACGACCCGGCCATGCTCGAACAGGCTGGTGGCCATGTTGTTGAGCAGTGCGCGGCGATGGGTGGACGTGCGCGAGAGCTGCCGCCCCTTCGAACGGTGGCGCATTACTGTGCTTCTCCTTCAGCGGGCGCCGCCACCACGGTATCCGGCGACTGGCCCTCGGTGAGAACCCGGACGTCGCCGTCCACATCCTCGAAGGTCATCCCGAAATTGAGCCGCTCCCGCTTGAGCACCATGGCGATCTCCTCGATGGCCTTGTCGCCGACGTTCTTGACGTCGTTGAGCTGGGCCGGGGAGTAGGTGACCAGGTCCCGCAGGGTGCGCACGCCGGAATTCTTGAGCGAATTGAGCGAGCGGACCGTCAGGCCCAGGTCGTCAATGGGCTGGGCCAGGCGGGTGGCCAGCGAGCTGGGCTCGGCGGCCGAAGCCGCGGGCTGCCGCGCCTCGGGCACATGGCCGAATTCGACGAAGTGCCGGAAGTGCTCCTGCGCGAGGGCCGCCGCGTAGGCGATGGCATCCTCGGGCGAGATGGTTCCGTTGGTCTCGACCGAGACCGTGAGCCGATCGTAGTCCGTGCGCTGGCCCACGCGGGTCTCGGTGACCACGAAGTTGGCACGCCGCACCGGGTTGTAGATGGCGTCGATGCGGATCAGGTCGATCGGAAGCGAGCGGTCCGACGGATGCAGCTCGGACTCGACGTAGCCGCGTCCCTTGTTGACGTACAGCTCCACGTTGAGCTCGCGATCCTCCTGCAGCTCGAACAGCAGGTGGTCGGGGTTCACGATGGTGACCGAGCCGTGCGGCTGGATGTCGCGCGCGTGCACCGGGCCGGGGCTGGTGCGCTTGATGTGGAGCACCGCCTCGTCGACGTCCTCGGCCAGGACCAGCGTGAGCGCCTTGAGGCGCTGGACGATCTGGTGAATGTCCTCGAGCACGCCGTCCACCGTGGAATGCTCGTGCTGCACACCATCCATGCGGAAGCCCCACACCGCGCTGCCGCGGAGCGAGGAGAGCAGCATGCGACGCAGCGCGTTGCCGAGGGTGTGACCGAAGCCACGCTCGAGCGGCTGGAGCCGGAACTCCGCCACATTGGGGTTGTCGTCCCGCTTGGCCACTTCAACGAGCTGGGGCAGGACCAGTCCGGTCAGGTCAATATTCATGGTCACTTCGAGTACAGCTCGACAATGAGCTGTTCCTGGGCGTTGACGGGAATGGACTCGCGCGTCGGCAGCTCGGACAGGCGGCCGGCGGCCTTCTCGGCGTCGACGCTGAGCCAGCGCACCGGCTGGCCACGGCTGGCCAGCTCCTGCGCCATCTTGACGCTGACCAGCTCGCGGCTGGCCGGCGACACACGGACTTCCTGGCCCACGGCGACCCGATACGACGGGATGTTGACACGGCTGCCGTTGACTTCCACATGGCCATGCCGGATCAGCTGGCGGGCCGCCTTGCGGCTGGGCGCGAAGCCGAGCCGGTAGGTGATGTTGTCCAGCCGAGTCTCGAGCGCGAGGAGCAGGTTGGTGCCCTTGACGCCCGGCTGCAGCGTGGCGCGCTCGAACGTATTGCGGAACTGGCGCTCAGTGAGCCCATAGATCCGCTTCACCTTCTGCTTCTCACGCAGCTGCTTGGCGTACTCGGAGGTCTTGCGACCACGGCCACCGCCGCCCGACTGGCCGTGCTGGCCCGGGGCATACGGGCGCCGCTCGACCGGGCACTTCTCGGTGAGGCACTTCGCGCCCTTGAGGAAGAGCTTTACGCCTTCCCGGCGGCACAACTTGCAGCTGGCATCGATATATCGCGACATGAATCAGACCCGGCGCTTCTTGGGAGGACGGCAGCCATTGTGGGGAATGGGCGTGACGTCGCGAATGGAAATGACCTTGAGGCCCGCCGACGCGAGCGCCTGGATGGCCGACTCGCGCCCGCTGCCGGGGCCCTGCACGCGGACGTGCACCCGGCGGAGGCCCATGTTGACCGCCTCGCGCGCACAATTCTCCGCCGCTACCGTGGCGGCGAACGGCGTGCTCTTCTTGGAGCCCTTGAAGCCGGCCTTGCCGGCGGTGCCCCACGAGA
>DAIMFY010000408.1:0-2181 GCA_036724295.1 Gemmatimonadales bacterium
AACACGAAGCCCCGCCGCTTGGCGAGCGAGACCAGCTTTTCCATCACGTTGTCAGATTGGGCCATGGCGAGGCGGAAGATACCGGCGCCAAGGGGGGCTTATCAAGCAGGCTGCGATTCAGCGGGGCGCCACCAGCCAGAGCCGTGCCCCCGCCATGGCTGTATCGGCCGAAAGCTCCAACCAGGCGAGCTTGCCTTGCCGCCAGATCGGGAACTGGTCGCGATAATGGCGGGAGCGAGGATGGCCAGACTGACCCGCCGGCAGGACGAACCACGCGCCATCATCGTTTCCCATGTCGGCAATGAACCGCATCGAGGGTCCCTCCGTACAGGTCCAGGGTATTGTATCGCCATCGGAGCTGCACAGGTTGACGGTGTAATCTCCACCCGGCACTTCGACCGGTCCTATATTCAGCCGCAGCAGGCGGCCCAGCACCGACACGTCACCCAGCGGGTGCCGCTCGACGAGCCGATGCGCCCTGCCCCACAGCCAGCCCGCACGCGGGTCGGCGAGTGCCGTGCGCATGGCGCTGGCTGCCACCGAATCGAATGCCCTCACACGACCGTCGGCCAGCCGCATCGTGTCGCGGAGCATCCACTCATGCTGGGCGGTCCACGTGGCCAGACCTGCGGCTGGCATCCGGCGCAGCTCGGCGCGTACAGCTTCATTCCAGCGCCAGAACAGTGTCGGCGCTGCCAGGCCGGCGCGCATGGAGCCATCCCAATGCTCCAGAAGCTGCGCCGAGGAGGAATCGCCAGCACCGGCGGCGGCCCGCGCGGCCACGCCTTTCATGCGCATTGCGAAGACGCTGTTTACGTCCATCTGCATCGCCGCCACATCCGGCACCGAAACCGAGCTGTCGGCGGTGAGCATGGCGCGTATGCGCTCCGCGCGATATGGCGATGCCCAGGCCGAGGAGAGAAAGTAGGGGTAGTTGTCGCCGATGATCCTGTTGTTGGACGTCACGAAGAAAGGAGCGCCATCGAGCGCCGACGGCACTTCGTCGGGACTCACGTATCCCCGCCACGCTGAATCCGTGGTCCAGCCCGGACCGGGTGCCGTGCGCAGCGGCACCCCTCCAGCCACGGTATACCCGATGTGACCGGCCCGGTCAGCGTACGTCATGCCCAGGGTGGGCGCCTTCACGTCGGCAAGGGCAGCACGGAAGCTGGTCCAGTCGTGCGCCTTCATGAGCGCGATTGACGCAAGGAGTCCCCTGGAGGTCGCGTCCTGTCCGGTCCACCGGCGAACCATGCCAGTCAATGGTGTTCCCGCAATCCAGTGGACAACAGGCCCATTGCTGGTGCGGCGGCGCTGATAGACCACCACCGCAGGGTCATTCTTCACGCGCAACGTCTCGGCCACTGTCGTAACCGGAGCCCAGCCACCGGGCCGGCGGACGCGCGACGTGTCCTCCGAGAATTCCTCCAGCACCTCGTCCGCATCGTCGACGTATGACGCGGTCATGCCCCAGGCGATATCGCGATTGCGTCCGATCACGATGCCAGGCACTCCTGGGATGGTGGCGCCCTCGGCGTCGAGTCCAGGCGCGTGGAGCACCGCGAGATACCAGATGGAAGGAACCCCAAGAGGCAGGTGCGGGTCGTTGGCGAGCAACGGGAATCCGCTCGCGGTGCGGGAGCCGGAAATGACCCAGGAATTGGAGCCCTTCATGGACGCGGGACGCGGGAGGCGGGACGTGGGGGCTTCAAGGGCCTGGCGCCGAGCGCGGAGCGCTGAGTGCTGAACGCCCTGTCCTTCGCGTCCCGCGTCTCGCGTCCCACGGCCTGAGCCGTAGCTTGGCACCACTACCGGCGCTCCCACCGGCCACGGGGGTGCCATGAGCGAATCCGCCCCCGGCCCGTACGACCGCAGCGCGTTGGCACGGATGCGCTCGTCGCCGAGGTTGTGCAGCTGCTTGGCCTCGAGCAGGAGGATCGCGTAGGTGTCCTCGTTTCGCCAGCGCTCGGTCGGCAGCCGTAGCAGGCGATGCTCCAGCGAGGAGCCACCGTTGTTCAGCCAGGCGTTCACACCGCTGGTGTAGGCATCGAGCAATCGCTGCAGGTCAGGTGGCGTCGTCTCGCTGGCGCGGCGCGCGAGCATGCCGAGCTCCCAGTCCCTCGCCAGCCGATCCGCTTCGATGGCGCGTGTCCCGAACAGTTCCGCGAGCCGTCCCTCCGC
>DAIMFY010000409.1:0-2177 GCA_036724295.1 Gemmatimonadales bacterium
GGCTCGCCGACATCTGCCCCGAACACGAGCACCAGGCCGGCGATCGCGGCGATGGCGCCGTACACCACCTGGTGCGACAGCATGGCCGCAAGCGCGGCGGCGGCACCGGTCGCGCCAGCTCCTGCGGCGAGCAGCCGCAGCACGAGCGACATGCTCCCCCCGGGAGCACCCCGATGCCGCAGCACTGTGGCCAGCGCAGTGGCGCCCAGCAGCCACGCTCCCTCCGGGGCCGCCGGAGCCACGACCAGCGTCACCATCCACGCCGCGATGCCCGCGGCCGGGATCCAGGCGCCCGCAACCGCCGCAATCCAGAGCAGCAGAACACCGAGTGGCATGAAGAGGCTTTCCCATCCTGGCAGCGCGTCGCCCAGCAGCGGATGGCCCAGCCGCAGCATCAGGGCGACACCGACCAGCGCGAAGGCACTGCCTGGGAGCCATCGCCGGAGGACGAGCGGTCCGGCGAAAAGTCCTGCCGCAATGATCAGGAGCGGTGCGAGCATCAGCTGGGCAGCGGGACTGAGCGGAACCTCTGGAAAGGTTGCCACACCCAAGCCGACCGGGCCCGCGATCACCGTGAGGTAATACCCCAGCACCAGCAGCAGCGGTAGCGTGAGGACCGGCAGCAGGGGCACTCTCCCCACATCTCCGAGCCGGCGGAATCCCAGCTGGCCGGCCACTGCGGCGACCACGGCCCCGCCCACTATGAGCAGTGCGTGCGGAGCCAGGACACAGATGACCAGCCCAACCGCGGCGACGCCGAGCCATGGGGCGGCGCGACCGACCGCCCCAGCCGAGGAACCCAGGCCCGCCACACGCTGGCAAAACCGGTTGGAAAACTCTCGCCAGCGAGCGTTGTCGCCCAACCAGAGCGCTGGAAGCCCGATGGCCGCCAAGACGACGACGACGGCGAGCGTGGCCGGCCAGCTGCCCGAGCGCATGAGCTCGATCGACGCGTCGGCCGACATGACAAGTCCCGCGAGCAGCAGCAACGCGAGTGCCCATTGCCGGAAAGTGGAAACGTGGCGCAGGGCGCCTGGAAGCGCACTGGCAGCAGCCAGCAGCCCGGCAGCAACGAGCCCGCCATCCACGGCACGCGAACTCGATGCAAGAGACAGGACCTGCTCCGCAGAGAGTATGGCCGTAGGCGGAAGCTGCAGGGCTACGCGCGCGCTCGCCGTGCCGAATGCCAGCGCGAGAATTCCCGCGCCGAGGAGGCGAGCGGGGCGGCCGCCCGCAAGCGTCGCGGCGGCGGCGAGGAGCACGAGACCCGGACCTTCAGGTGGGATGACCATCGAGCAGGAAGAATAGCGAAGCGGGGTAACCGGGAAAACAAGCGCGCCTCCCCGACTGGGGAGGCGCGCGTCCGGCGCAGGCAGATCTTCAGCGTGTCCGGCGACGACGCACGGCAGACATGCCGCCCATCCCCGCAAGACCGGAGGCGAGCAACGCCATCGTCACCGGCTCCGGCGTGACCGTGGCCGGCACGGTTGGGTCCTGATTGGTCAGCGTTGGCGGCAGCTGGCCCGGCTCCCCGCTCGGGCCTCCATCCTGCGGCGGGATGGAGGGGAACGACGGATCGTTGCCTGGGGGGATGAAGGTGCCGCCAGGGGGATTGATCGGATTGCCTCCACCAAGGATCGGACTGTTCCCGCCACTGAGAACGAAGTAGCCGGCGAGGCCAAGCGCGCCACCAGCGGCGGCCAACAGCATGGTCGGCGCCTTGGTACTGTCGCTCTCGGCCTTGTCCTGGGTCTTCTGCAGCAGGGCGGCAAAAACACTATTGGAGTACGTGCCGTCAGGCATGACGGCCAGCCCGGCACTCTCGGCACGGGCCGGCTGCACCGCGAGGACGAGGGCAAGACCGGTCAGGGCTACTAACAGACGGACACGCATTGAACACTCGGTGTGAAGGATGCCGAAGGAGATGGCAACCACCGGGCCAGAGCGTCAGTGCTGCGTCAAACTGTTACTGCCAAAGGATTTAAGAGATGAAACGGATAACTGGAGCTGGCAGAGAAAGCCGGCCGCCGCTGTGGCGCCGCAGCGGCAGCCGGCCAGGAACGTAGCAGGCATCCATCATGAAACGACTGGCCTGCAAATGTCTGCATCGCGGAAATTCTGCACATGGAGCGGATGGGGTTCGAACCCACGACCTGACGGTTGCAAACCGTCTGCTC
>DAIMFY010000410.1:0-2170 GCA_036724295.1 Gemmatimonadales bacterium
TCCTGATGGCCCGGCGGGGCAAGATGGACCTTTCGCTGCAGATTGCCTACGGCTCGAGCACCCAGATTGCGCTTCTGGTGGCTCCAGTGCTGGTTTTTGCAGGCGTCCTGATGGGTCAGGACATGAACCTGGTCTTCGAACCGTTCGACGTCATGGCCGTAGGTCTGGCTGTGATCGTTACCGCGATTGGCACGACTGATGGCGAGTCGCACTGGTTCGAGGGTGTAATGCTGCTGGCAGTATACGCCCTGATCGCGATCGCCGCGTTCTTTGTTTGACTTGGCCGTGGCTGGCCCGTAAGTTACCGTGTTTTCTACTCTTACCTGAGGGACTGGGTGCGGACTCGCCCGACGATTCTCTTCTTTTCGCCGGATGGCAGCCCCGTCCCCGCGCTGATCGAGCGCTGGGCGCAGCAACAGGCATTGCCCCTCAAACCGTTTCGTGTGGCCGACGAAGTGGAAGCCATCATCCTGCGGGGTCATCCCGGCATCCTGGTGGTGAATGGCGATGCTTCGGGTTCCGAGGGCGTCGAGCTGGTGGCGCGGCTCAAGAGCGACGCATTTACGGCCATCGTGCCGGTGACCACGCTCATCTCCAACCACGAGCCGGCCGCGGTCGAGGCCTGGTTCCGGGCTGGCGCCGATGAGGTCCTGACCGGCCTGTTCTCCGTGGCGGAGCAGGAAGCCCGGATCTCGGCCATGTCGCTCCGTACCGAGCGCGACGTCTCGGTGCATCCCTCGACCCGACTTCCGGGCACCACGGAAATCGAGCGCGAAATCCGGCGCCGCCTGGATGGTGCAGGCGAGTTCGCCGTCTGTTATGCCGACCTGGATCATTTCAAGGAATTCAACGACCGGTACTCCTATTACGATGGTGACCGGGTCATCTACCTGCTCTCCCGGATCCTGCATGATGTCGTCAAGGGCATGACAGGCCGGAACGGTTTCGTGGGCCACATCGGCGGCGATGACTTTATCTTCGTCATACCGGGGAGCGAGATCCACGGCGTGTGCACCGAAATCCTTTCGGTGTTCGACACGCTGATTCCGCTCCAGTACAACGAGCAGGACCGGCGGGCGGGATATTTTTTCGGGAAGGACCGGCGAGGCCAGCTGCACCGGGTGCCGCTCATGACGCTGTCGATTGGTATCGTCACCAATCGCCACCGGCAGTTTGCCCACCCGGCCCAGGTGAGCGAACTCGCCACGGAAATGAAGAGCTACGCCAAGACCCTGCCGGGTTCCATCTTTGTGGTGGACCGTCGCCAGAGCGGCGACGGGGCGGGGCGGAGGGAACAGCGATGAGGATTCCTCGATGAACGTGACCTGTCCCAACTGCGCGACCATGTACCGGGTAGATCCCCGGAAGGTCCCGGAGGGCGGCGTCCGCGCACGCTGTGCGGTGTGCGCCGCCATCTTTGCCGTGGGAGAGGAGCCGGCCCGCCAGCCCGCGGCGTCGGTCGCAGCTGTTCCTGCGGCCGCCGAGCCGGCGCCGGGGGCCGTCGTCGCACCCAGCTCGGTCAAGCCGCCGGTTGTCGCTGCGCCGGTCTCCGAGCCGGAACCGGAACTGGCGCCAGCACATCCGACGCCGCCGGAGCCGCCGCCCGAGCCATCGCGGATTCCCGATCTGGATCCGATGCCCGAACCGTCCAGGCAGGCGGAAGCGCCAGCGGCGCCGGCGCCCCGGCCAGCGGCCGCACCAGCCAGCCGCCCGCATCCAGCGCCGCCAGCGGCAGCTCGCCCCATGGCGCCGCCGCCGGCCATGCCCCGGCCCGTCGGCGTTCCGCCTCGTCCATCGCCGATGCCGGCGGCGCGGCCGGTCACGCCCGAGTCCAGGCGTCCTGTCAACCCGTTCCTCTCCCAGGATCCTTCGCAGAAGGCGCGTCGCCTCGCCCGGGCGCTCATCTCGGACATGGTGGTCTATCATCCCGCCAAGCGCCGCGAGGGCCTGCGCGATGGCAACCTCAAGACACTGTTCGACGAGGAGATCAAGAAGAGCTGGGAGGAGTACGTGGACCAGGTCGGCAAGGACATCGCGGAGGGCACCGGACATTTCCGCGATGCGCTCAATGAAATCCTCGCGGACGGTCGCCAGATCTTCTGAGGCTGTCTATCTTTCGGAAACCCGGAGCCGCTCCTCCGCCGCCGGGCGGACGGGCGGCTCGCTTGTT
>DAIMFY010000411.1:0-2162 GCA_036724295.1 Gemmatimonadales bacterium
CGCCGAACTGCTCGAGGACCCCGCTGGTGTGCAGCGCCATGGCGCAGTTGAGCGCGGTCTGCCCGCCCATGGTGGGCAGCAGCGCATCGGGGCGTTCGCGCTCGATGACCTTGGCCACCCACTCGGGCGTCACCGGCTCGATGTAGGTGCGGTCCGCCAGCTCGGGATCAGTCATGATGGTGGCAGGGTTGGAGTTGACCAGGATGACCCGGTAGCCCTCCTCCCGCAGCGCGCGCACGGCCTGGGTACCGGAGTAGTCGAACTCTGCGCCCTGGCCAATCACGATGGGGCCGGAGCCAATCAGCAGGATGCTCTTGATGTCAGTCCGCTTCGGCATCTACCACGTCTTTCAGCGTTTGATCGAGACCAATGGATGGCGACCAGCCCGTGGCCGCGCGCAGCCGGGCGTTGTCCCCGACGAGATGGGCAATATCAGACGGCCGGGCCAGCGCCGGATCGGTCACCGGTTCCGCGCGCACCCCGACGAGTGCTGAAAGCTTGCGGAACAGCGCCTCGAGCGACACCCCGTCGCCGCGGCACACGTTGTACGTCTCTCCGGGAACGCCGCGCTCCAGCAGCGCGGCGTACGCCGCAACGACATCCCGCACATCCGAGATGTCCCGCACCGGCGCAAGGTTGCCGACCGGGACCTGGCGGGCGCCCGCAATCTTCGCCGCGCGGAGCCGCCGGGCAAAGGCCGGCACGACGTACCGGTCGGTCTGGCCGGGGCCCGTATGCTGGAATGGGCGCGCCACGATGATCCGCAGGCCGGTGCGCCGTGCCACCTCGCCAGCCGCGACCTCCGCGCCCATCTTGCTCGCGGCGTACGGCGAGACCGGGGCCACCGGCGCATCCTCCCGGCGGCGACCCTCGCCAGGTCCATAGACCTCGCCACTCGAGACCACCAGCATCAGCGGATCGGCGGTGCCCGCCCGACGCGCCGTTGCGGCGGCCTCGAGCAAGCGCGCGGTGCCCGCCGCATTGACCACCCAGGCCTGACCGGGATCTTCTCGCGCCTCGCCGCCCGATGCGATCGCGGCGAGGTGCACCACCGCATCCAGCGGCCCGTTAAAGAGCTGGCCGAAGCTGGCCGGGTCGCCGAGCTCCAGCCCGGCCCACTGCACGGCTCCATGTTCCTCGTCGCTGAGCCAGCCCCGTGCCGCATCCGAGCCGGGCCGCACCGCCCCGATCAGCTCGTGCCCGCTCTCCAGCAGGTGCCTGAGGAGATACCGTCCCGCGAAGCCATCGGCGCCAGTGACGAGAACCCGCATCCGCTCAGCGAGCTCCGCCGAGGCGGGCGAGGTCGGCGTCCACCATCATGGCAACAAGTTCCTCGAAGCTGGCCTTCGGCTCCCACCCGAGCCGGGCCCGCGCCTTGGCCGGATCGGCCTGAAGGAGATCGACCTCGGCGGGACGGATGAAGCGCGGGTCCACCACGACGTGCTTCTCCCAATCGAGACCGACGTGGCCGAACGCAGCCTGCACAAGTTCCCGCACGCTGTGTGTCGTCCCGGTGCCGATGACATAGTCCTCGGCCTCGGGCTGCTGCAGCATGCGCCACATGGCGTCGACATAGTCGCCGGCAAAGCCCCAATCACGCCGTGCATCGAGGTTGCCAAGCCGAAGCTCACGGGCCAGGCCGAGCTTGATGCGGGCCACGCCATCGGTCACCTTTCGGGTGACGAACTCGATTCCGCGCCGCGGCGATTCGTGGTTGAAAAGAATGCCGCTTACAGCGTAGATGCCGTAACTCTCGCGGTAGTTGACCGTGATCCAGTGCCCGTAGGCCTTGGCGACGCCGTAGGGTGAGCGCGGGTAGAACGGGGTGCGCTCGTTCTGGGGTGTTTCCACCACCCGGCCGAACATCTCGGAGCTGCTGGCTTGGTAAAAGCGCGCCGAAGGATGCACCAGCCGCACGGCTTCGAGGATGCGGGTCACGCCCAAGGCCGTGAATTCGCCGGTGAGCACCGGCTGGGTCCAGGAGGTGGGCACGTAGCTCTGGGCCGCCAGGTTATAGACCTCGTCAGGCCGGGTTTCCTGCAGCACCTGGGTCAGGGAGTGCTGGTCGAGGAGGTCGGCGGCAACGATCTGGACCCGGTCCAGGAGATGCTCGATCCGCTCGTAGCTGTGGTGGCTGGTGCGGCGCACCATCCCGGCCACCT
>DAIMFY010000412.1:0-2159 GCA_036724295.1 Gemmatimonadales bacterium
TCCCGTCTTCCCGTCTTCCCGCCTACTCCACCACCACCGGCTCCGCACTGCTCTTTCCGCCATTCAGCAGCTGGCCTTCGTCGCCTCGTCCCCAGCATATGGTCGAGCCGCTGGTCGTGACGCCGCAGTAAGTGGTTGTTCCAGCCGCAATTGACTCGAAGTGAAAGTCTCCCGACACGCGGACCGGATCGTCGAAGCGGGTCCCGGTGGTCACCGGCTCATTGCCGGTGGCGCCGTCGGTATTGTCGCCCCAGCACCATGCCCCGCCATCCTGGTCCACGCCGCAGCTGCTGTAGCGTCCCGACGCGAGCGCCGTGAAGGTGTGACCACCGGTGACGGGCACGGGCTTGGCGCTTTCGAGCGTTGCACTGCCTGCGCCCAGCGCGTCGATGCCCCAGCACCACGCGGCTCCATCGAGGTCGAGCGCGCAGCTATGAAGGCCGCCACCGGCGACACGGCCGAAAATGCGCGCCTCATCTACGACCACGGGTTCGTCGGTGAAATGGTGGTTGTTGGGATTGAGCCCCCAGCAGGAGACCACGCCGGTCGAAGCGATGGCACAGGTAAAATTCAGCGAGGAGCCGATCGCGACGAAGGTCTTGCCGACGGCAGCAGCGACGGGAGAGTGACTGCAGAGGAGTCCCTCGCAACTATCCTCCACCGAGTTGGTTCCCAGCTGTCGCGCATCGTTGGCGCCCCAGCAGAGGACCGATCCGGACGTGGTGAGTCCGCAGGTGAAGTCCCGCCCGGCGGTCAGCTGCTGAAATTGTGCATCGGTGGCGACCGGCGCTGGCACGGTCTGGCAGGGAAAGGCGCCGCATTGGGCATCGGCCAGGGTTCCGGTGCCGAGCTGGCCCTGGGCATTGACGCCCCAGCACCAGGCGACGCCATCGGCATCGAGGGCGCAGGTGTGCGACGCGCCCGCGACAATGCTCACGAAGTTGTGGCTGCCACCGACGGTCACGGCCTGGTCGGGAGAGGAACCGCCGCCATTGCCGAGCTGTCCCACGCTGCCGTCGCCCCAGCAGGCAGCGGCGCCGCCGGATACCTGGCAGACATGTCCCGAACCGAGCGCGAGCGTCGGTTGCGGTGGATCCGGGAGATCGATGGGATCGGAGGGCGTTTCCGGGGCGGAGGTGTCGGAGCAGGCCGCGATGGCGGCGGTCAGGCACGAGAGTGCCAAGGCATGGAGTGTTCGCATGCGGGGGTAGACGGGGCTGGGACGAGCGGGTGCACAGGGCGGTCGGCGGTCTACGGTCGGCGTTCTACAGTCTACGGTCGACCCTTGGCCGATGACCGTTGACCACTCGATCGACACACTGTCGCCACGGGGCACTCCCCGCATCGCGCCACCCGCGCCGTGCAGACGAGGGCGCCCAGTTCCATGATGGCCTGATTGAAGGTCCAGACATCCCGGCCCCGCCGGGGCAGCAGGGTCTCGGCGGTGTCCCAGAGGCGCTGCTCGTTTCTGGTGCGCGGATGAAATGCCCGGCGGATGACGCGAGCCACATTGGTGTCGACCGCGGCGGTGCGGCGCTCGAAGGCGAAACTCGCCACGGCGCCGGCGGTATAGCGGCCCACGCCGGGCAGTTGCCGCAGCTCAGCGGGGTCGGCCGGCATGATGCCGTCGCGCTCGTCCACCACCTGGCGTGCCAGCTTCTGCAGGTTGGCGGCGCGGCGGTAATAGCCCAGTCCATCCCAGCTTTCGCGGACGGCGGCGGGTGGCGCGGCCGCCAGGTGGTGGAGGGTGGGATAGGCCCCGAGGAAGCGGCCGTAGTAGCCCTCGACCCGGGAGACCTGGGTCTGCTGCAGCATCACTTCCGAGACGAGCACATGGTACGGGTTCCGGGTGCGGCGCCAGGGCAGGTCGCGTCCGTGTTTCCGGAACCAGCGCATCAGCCGGCGCCGGAAGGTGGCCGCGTCTAGCGACGCATCGAGACTGGACTTACGTGCCATGGTGCGGCAAGATACTACGCCATGGCGCCTTCCACGCAACGATTCGACCTCCGCCGTGTTACGGGGCGCGCCGTTCTCGGTGGGATGGCCCACATCGGGCGGGTCAGCATCCTGGTCGGGGAGTTCTTTCGCGGCCTCCGGGAAGTGAAGATCTGGGTGCCGCGGGCGCTGGATGAAGCGTGGAACATCGGGGTCGGGAGTCT
>DAIMFY010000413.1:0-2148 GCA_036724295.1 Gemmatimonadales bacterium
GGCACCGAAAGCCGGTTCGCGCTCAGCCGAACCGGCTTCGCGGCATCGAACAGCGCGCTCGCGGGATGCCATACGCGCGTGGCGGGCGCCGTCCACGGGCGCGCGCTTGCCAGCAGAAGGCTGCCTCCGAGCACGACCGCGAGCCCGATGAGTGCACGCCGGCGGATGGGCTCGGCGATTGGCTGCAGAGCTGAAGCACCGTCGCGCATTACCTGCTCGGAGGCCTGTGCGTCGGCAAGGTCTCGCAGCGCGGGGCTGGTGCCCGCGATACCGGCCTCCAGCTGGGCCGAAACTGCGCCCCGACGCCAGCCGGCATGATGCTCCAGCCAATCTGCCGTGGCCCGCACCGAAAATCGCCGCGCGCCCTGACGGGCCCAGAGCACGCCCGCCGCCACCAGGCCTCCGACGATCAACCAGGCAACCGGAATCCAGAGCGGCGCGCGCAGCCAGCCCGCGCGCACCAGCCACGCGGCAGCCCCCAGCGCAAGCAGCGACCATCCTGCGGCCAGCGCGAGCGAACCGAGCTGGCTGCGCCGACGAAGGGGTGTGGCCAGTCGCCCCAGGGCGCCGTGAGTCCGGCTCATCCCCCGAAACCCACCGCGTAGGCAAAGAGGTTCACGCCCATGCGCAGCGCCGCCTCGCGCTTTTCTGGCGGGTCGTGATGTACCTCGGGGTCCTCCCAGCCATCACCCAGGTCGCTCTGGTACGAGTAATAGACGGCGAGCCGGCCATCGAGGAAGATGCCGAATCCCTGCGCCGGCTTTCCGTCGTGCTCGTGAATCTTGGGAATGCCCTTCGGCATGTCATAGATCAGGTGATAGATCGGATGGCTCAGCGGGACTTCTTCCAGCTGGTGATCAGGAAAGAGGCGATTGAGCTCACGTCGGATGGACGCATCCATGCCGTAGTTGTCGTCGGCGTGGAGAAAGCCGCCCTGGCGGAGATAGCGACGCAGCGTTTCGAGGTCGGCATCGCTGAAGTGCACGTTGCCGTGTCCCGTCATGTAGATGTACGGCACGTTCCAGAGATCGTCGGCGCCGAGCGTGACGACCGTCTCGGTGGCCGCAGTGCGAAGTGCCGTGCGGGTTCGCACCGCCGTGAGCAGGTTGGGCAGGCTGGAAGGGTTGGCGTACCAGTCCCCGCCGCCGTCGTAGTGCAACCGGCCCACGGTGAGCAGACCGTGGGCATCCTGCGCCGTCGCTGCCGTTGGCAACATGACCAGCATGACCAGCATGTACACGAAACGCCACATCAGCAGCTACTCCAGCGAGGCATCCAGGTCGTTGACCAGCCGGTAGGCTTCATTGCGCGGCCATCCCATCCGGGAGGCCACGCCCGCCGCCGCGTCCTTCCGGCTCTTGCCGGCGGCTAGCAGCTGTCGCGCCAGTGCCGCGGCCTCGGCCGGATCGGCGAGCGCTGCAGGTTCCGCAGGCGCGCCACCCAGGATCACGGTGATTTCACCACGAGGCTCGGCATCGGCGAACGCGGTGCGAAGGGCACCCAGCGTATCCGTACGGATTTCCTCATGGATTTTCGTCAGCTCCCTTGCCACGGCAGCTGGTCGGTCGGGACCTGCGAGTGCAACGAGATCGTCCAGCAGCACCACGAGCCGGCCCGGCGCCTCGAACATCACAACGGGCCACGGCTCATGCGTCGCGCGTTCCAGCAGGCGGCGCCGCTCGCCACCCTTCCGTGGCAGGAAGCCCAGGAAGAGATAGCGGTCGCCGCCGAGGCCAGCACCGGAAAGCGCCGTCGTCACGGCTGATGGCCCGGGAATGGGGACGACGGCAAAGCCGGCCGCGCGCACCGCCTGAACGAGGCCGGCACCCGGGTCGCTGATCAGCGGGGTGCCGGCGTCCGATACCAGTGCCACGTCCTGGCCGGCCTCGAGGATATCGAGCAGGGTCCGGGTGCGGCTTTCAGGTGAATGAGCGTGGAATGACAGGAGCCTCGGCGTGGCGCCGAGGTGCGCCAGCAGTCGGCTGGTGCGCCGGGTGTCCTCAGCGGCGACCACGGACACCCGGCTGAGGACCGCCGCGCCGCGCGCGGACAGGTCCTCGAGATTGCCCAGGGGAGTAGCGACGACGTACAGTGTCGCGCTCACCCCAGATGCTTGGTGATCCGCTCCTGCAGCGTGGCCTTCGGCAC
>DAIMFY010000414.1:0-2146 GCA_036724295.1 Gemmatimonadales bacterium
GCTTGTTGGTGAGATAGCGTCGCACTTCCTCCCGGCTCCGGATCGCGGACTTCGGCGGCGACTTGAAGGTGAGGCCCACCGCCTTCTCCACGGCGGGTGCAAGACTGTCCATGACGTGAGTGAGTCGCGCTTCATCCGGCGTGCTGCCCGGCTGCTCACCGCGGCATGCGGCAGCGAGCAGCAGCAGCACGACCAGCGATCGTCGCTTCATATTCCCACCATCCCGCGGTACCAGCCAATGATGTCAGTCCCGGCAAGCCACGTGACCGCTGCACCAAGGGCCAGGAAGATGCCGAACGGCACCAGCTTGTCGCGGCGGAAGAGCAGGATCGGAATGAAAACCAGCACCGCGATGATGGCGCCCAGAAAGATCGTAAGCAGTACGCCGCTCCAGCCGCAGAACGCGCCCACCATGGCCATCATCTTGATGTCACCCCCACCCATCGCCTCTTTCTTCGCGACCACGGTGCCGAGCCAGCCAACCACCCAGAGGGTTCCGAAGCCAACCGCCGCGCCAAGCAGGGCCATCACCAGTGGATGCAGCCCAGCGGCCAGGGCCAGCAGCAGCCCGATCCCCAGGCCTCCAAGCGTGAACTCGTCGGGAATGATGTAGTTGCGAAAGTCAGTGAGCGCGATGCCCAGCAGGATGGTGAAGAGCACTGCACCACTCAGGGCATGCAGCGTCACGCCGAAATACCATGCCATTCCCGCCCAGATGATGCCGGTGCCAAGCTCCACGAGCGGGTACATGACGGCGATCGGCATCCCGCACGAGCGGCACTTCCCACCCAGCACGATCCACGACAGCACCGGGATGTTGTCCCACGGCTTGAGCGACGCGCCGCAGCGTGGGCAGCGCGATCGCGGCCGCACGACCGACTGCTTTGGCTCGGCACCCCATCGTACGATGCAGACGTTGAGGAAGCTGCCGAGGAGGAGGCCAAGGAGGCCGGCAAGTCCCGCGACAAGCCACCGGGGCAGCTCAGTCACGCTTCACCTCATAAAGAAGGATCGCGGCTGCCGCCGCTACGTTAAGCGATTCGGCGCCTTCGGCCAGCGGAATGGCGACGGCCCGGCTCGCAGCGTCCCGCAGCTCGGCTGAGACACCAGCCCCTTCATTGCCAAGCACCAGGGCAAGCGCGCCGGCCCTGGTCACGTCACCGATGGGTTCGCCCTCGGCCGCCGTCACCCAGACGGCCACGTCATGCGCACCAGCCCAGGCAAGGAATTCACCAGTGGCCGTCACCACGGCCGGCAGTCGAAAGCTTGCCCCCATCGCCGAACGCAGGACCTTCGGGTTAGTGAGCTCGGCGGTTCCCGGCAGGGCAATCACTCCTCTCGCTCCGAGGCTGAAGGCCGTCCGGATGATGGTGCCCACGTTGCCGGGGTCCTGCACGCCATCCAGCGCCAGAAGGGTGTCATGGGGCCTCACCGTGATGTGATCCAGACTCCAGCGCGGCGGTGCAATAACCGCAATGATTCCCTGGGGATGTTCGGTGTCGGCCAGATCGCCCAGGTCATCCGACGACACCTCGTGCATCCGCACGCCCGAGGACGCCAGCGCGGCCTTCAGCGACTTGCCGCGTGCGGTCGCCTCGAGCGCTGGACCCACCAGCACCCCGCGGAAGTCGAGGCCCGCGGCACGAGCCTCCTCGACCAACCGCACCCCTTCGGCAAGCGCCAGGCCACGGCGTTCCCGCCCGCGCTTGAGCCTGAGGTCACGAACCGTTGAGATCAGGGAGCTGCTCATGCCGCGATTCCTTCATTCTGCATGTGCCCTGTCCGTCCTTTCGCTGTCGCTGTCGTGCACACCGAGCGTCCAGCAGGAGGTGCAGACCGGCAATGAGGCCGCGGCCGAAGTGGAGCGCACCATGCCGGTCATCCATGACGGCGCGGTGCAGTCCGCGCTCAACAGCTCGGTCGCGCCGCTCAAGCGCGTCGTGCGGCGGCAGGAGCTTGATTGGTCGTTCTCGGTCATCAACTCGGATCAGGTGAACGCCTTTGCGCTGCCGGGCGGTCACATCTACGTGTTCCGGGGCCTGATCGAGCGCGCGGACCACTGGGACGAGTTCGCCGGTGCGCTGGCCCATGAAATCGGGCACGTGGACCTCCGCCACTCCGCGGAGCAGATGGGCCAGGTCGGCGC
>DAIMFY010000415.1:0-2106 GCA_036724295.1 Gemmatimonadales bacterium
TGGGAGTCGCGCAGACCTTTGCAGGGGTGGCCCGCTCGATCGGGCCGGTGGCCAGCAACAAGGCGTTCCAGTCGCTGGGCCAGGGCTGGCCGTTCTACCTGGCCGCCGCGGTTGTCGGGTTTGTCTCCCTGCTCTCGCTTGGCGTCAAGCAGCAGCCCGCCGTCCAGGAGGGCGTCACGGGGGAGACACCGATCCCCACATGACGCTATTTTGCGAACCGGACACCCCTGAGGAGTGATCGTGACCTTCCCGCAGTTGCCCCCATCGCCAGCCGCCTGGGCCGGCGCCGGCTGGAGCGACATCGAGCCGTTCTACACCGCGCTCCTGAGCGCTCCGCTGACCGAGCAGTCGCTGGACCCGTGGCTGGCCCAGTGGTCGGCGCTTGAGTCACTGCTGACCGAGGCCGCCTCGCGGGCCATGATCGCGCACACCCTCGATACCGGCAACGCCGGAAAGGAAGCCGCCCATCTCCGCTTCTCGACCGAGGTGCTGCCGAGAGCCGAGGAGCAGAGCGTGAAGGTGGCTCGCCGCCTGCTGGCGTCGGGCTTCTCCCGGCCGGACCTCGAGACGACGCTGCGCCGCTTCCGCACCGACAGCGAGCTGTTCCGGGAGGAGAACGTACCATTGCAGGCGCGGATCGAGGAACTGGCCACCGGCTACCGCCGCATCACCGGCGGCATGCTGGCCGACTGGGAAGGGGAGCGGCTTCCGCTCCCGCGGCTGCAGCCGTTCCTCAAGGAGCGCGATCGCGCCGTCCGCGAGCGAGCGTTCCGCGCGCTTGCCGATCCCTACATCGAGCGGCGCAGCGACCTCGCCACCATTTTCGACCAGATGTACGAACTGCGGCAGCGGGTCGCCCATAACGCCGGCTTCGCCAATTTTCGCGACTTCATCTTTCCCGCCAAGTATCGCTTCGACTATACGCCGTCCGACTGCGAGCGGCTGCACGAGGCGATCGAGCGGACGGTGGTCCCGGCCGTGGAGCGGGCGCTCGACGCCCGGCGCGAGCGGCTGGGGCTCGACCGGCTGCGTCCATGGGACACGCAGGTCGCGCCATGGCGTGACAAGGCCATCCATCCGTTTGCCAACGGCGAGCAGCTGGCCCAGCGCGCGCGGCTCGCCTTCGAGGAGGTGGATCCCGCGCTGGGACGGCACTTCCAGCGCCTGATGGATGAACAGCTCCTCGACCTCGAGAGCCGGAAGGGCAAGGCGCCAGGCGGCTACTGCGATACCCTGCACTTCAGCGGCCAGCCGTTCATCTTCATGAATGCCTCGGGGATCGAGGAGGACGTGACGACGCTGCTGCATGAGGCTGGCCACGCGTTCCATGCGCTCGAGGCGCACCATCTCCCATACATCTGGCAGCGGCACCCCGGCTCGGAATCGGCCGAGCTGGCGTCCATGTCGATGGAGCTCCTCGCCGCCCCGTTCCTCGCAACGCCGGCCGGGTTCTACGACGAGCTGGGGGCGGAGAGCGCCGAGCTGGAGCACCTGGAAGATGTGCTGATCACGCTGGCGCACGTGGCATCGGTGGATGCGTTCCAGACCTGGATCTATACCAGCGGCGAGGGCAACGATGCGACGGCACGGGATCGGGCCTGGCTCGCCATCCGCGAGCGCTTCGAGCGCGGGGTGGACTGGAGCGGGCTCGAGGCTGCGCGGGTGGCGCGCTGGTATCGCCAGCTGCACATTTTCCTCTACCCGTTCTACTACATCGAGTACGGCATCGCGCAGATCGGTGCGCTGCAGGTCTGGCGCAACGCGCTGGCCGACCGCGAGTCGGCGGTGCGGAACTACCGGGCCGGGCTGGCCCTCGGCGCCACCCGGCCGCTGCCGGAGCTGTATCGCGCCGCCGGCGTGCGCCTGACGTTCGATCCCGGCGACCTCGCCAGTCTGGTGGCCGGGGTGGAAGAGCGGATGGAAGAGCTGAGGGAGTCGCTGCGGGCCGCGGCCTGATCCGTTGCCTTGCGGCGTCAATGGTGCGACTGTTGTCGCAGTTCCGGGACTCGCTGCGGCGGCGAGCCATGCGTTTCTGACCCTGTGGGAGTGACCGAATGGCGAAGGAAGAAGGCATCGAGATGGAAGGCGTCGTGACCGAAGTCCTGC
>DAIMFY010000416.1:0-2092 GCA_036724295.1 Gemmatimonadales bacterium
CTCTCCAACATCTTCATGACCTTTGCCTGGTACGCCCATCTCCGGAACCTGGGCGACCGGCCCTGGTGGATCGCGGCGCTCCTGAGCTGGGGCATTGCCCTGTTCGAGTACATGCTGCAGGTGCCCGCCAACCGGATCGGCTACTCGGCGCTTTCGCTGGCCCAGCTCAAGATCCTGCAGGAAGTGATCACGCTCTCGGTATTCGTGCCCTTTGCCGTACTCTACATGCGCCAGCCCATCAAGCTCGATTTCCTCTGGGCGGGACTCTGCCTGCTGGGCGCGGTGTACTTCATGTTTCGCGGAGGGCTGCCGAGATGAGACGGGCTTTGGTGGGCGGAGCGGTTCTGCTCCTGGTGCTTGCGTCCTGTGACCGTCGACCGTCGGCCGTCGACCGTCAACGCTCGACAGACTCCGCCAGCTGGAGCTTCGAGCCCGGCATTTCCTTCGGTCCCCTCAACGCCGATGCGTCGGAGGAAGATCTCATCGCGGCTTTCGGCGCGGCCGAGGTCCAGCCCGAAGCGGTCTCCCTGGGTGAGGGCGAATCGGAGCCCGGGTCGGTGGTCTTTGCCGATGACCCGCTCCGGCGTTTCGAGGTGGCCTGGGGCGACACTCTGCAGCGGCGCGCACCAAGGTTCGTCCTGCTCACCGGCGACACCACTCTCTGGCGCGGCAAGCGCGGCATCACCCTGGGCCTCTCGCTCGCCCAGCTCGAAGCACTGAACGGCAAGGCCTTCGGCATGGCGGGCTATGGCTGGGATTACGGCGGGTCGGTGCTGTCATGGAAGGATGGCCAGCTGGCCGATCTCGAGGGCAGGATTGCCGTGGCGCTCTCTCCCCGGGACGTCAACGCCGACGTTTCTCACATCCTGGGGGACGGCGAGTTCATGTCGTCGGACTCCGCGCTTCGCCGGCTGCAGCCGAGGGTCAATCGGCTGGTCGTACGCTTCGAGTAATGGTCAATCCTGGCGCGTCGCTCCTGGTGTCCTGGAAGCGGCTCCGGAATCTCCCCGGTGGTCAATGGCTCTTCAGTCGCCTGGTGGGGCGGCTGGTGCCCTACACCGGATCCATCTCCCCGCGTGTGCGCACGCTCGAACCGGGCCATGCCGTGGTGGCGCTTCGGGATCATCGCGCCGTGCGAAATCACCTCCAGTCCATTCACGCCGTCGCCCTCATCAACCTCGGTGAAGTCGCCAGCGGGCTCGCCATGCTCACTGCGCTTCCCGAGGGCCAGCGTGGCATCGTCACGTCACTCGCCGCCGACTACGCCAAGAAGGCGCGCGGCCCGCTGGTGGCCGAGGCACGCGTGGCGCCGGGCGCTGAGCTCACCGAGCCGGTGGACCGGGACGCGGAAGCGGAGATCCGCGACGCATCGGGTGACGTCGTCGCGATCGTGCGGGCGCGATGGCGCATCTCCCCGCGCGCATCATGACCGGGCGCGAGACTGCCCTCACCCGTCACGCCGGCATCGAGATCCCCCTCATCTGCGGCGCCATGTATCCCTGCAGCAATCCGGAGCTGGTTGCGGCGGTGAGCGAAGCGGGCGGCATTGGCATCGTGCAGCCGGTTTCGCTCACGTACGTGTACGGGCACGATTTTCGTGAGGGACTGCGATACACCCGGAGCATGACCGACAGGCCGATCGGCATGAACGCGCTGATCGAGCAGTCGTCCCGCGCCTATCACGAGCGGATGTCCCGCTGGCTCGACATCGCGCTGGAGGAGGGCATCAGGTTCTTCGTCACGTCGCTCGGCAATCCGCGCTGGGTGGCGGAGCGGGTTCATGCGGCAGGCGGCGTGGTCTATCATGATGCCACCGAGTACAAGTGGGCCGCGAAAGGGCGAGACTCGGGCGTGGACGGCCTTATCGGCGTCAACCGGCTCGCAGGCGGCCATCCTGGCGGGCGCACACCCGAGGCGTTGATCGAGGAGCTCGTTCCGCTCGGGCTACCCGTTGTCTGCGCCGGCGGCGTTGGCAGCGCTGAGCGCTTTGCCGCCATGATGCGGCTCGGCTACGCCGGCGTGCAGATGGGCACCCGTTTCATCGCAACGACCGAGTGCAAGGCGAGCGAGCCGTACAAGCGCGCCATCCTCG
>DAIMFY010000417.1:0-2092 GCA_036724295.1 Gemmatimonadales bacterium
GGATCGTGAGCATGTAGTTCTCGATCTGGAGCTTCACGTCATCCGGCTTCACCCCGGGCACCTCCATCACGATCCTGATGCCGTCCTTGTCCTCGAAGATGTCACAGGCCGGGATCCACGCCGAGGTGATGGAGCCCTCAAGTCCCTGGCCCTGAGGCCAGTTGCCGAACGCGTCGTCGAGGGCGGACGACAGGCGCCGCAGATTCTGGAGGCCGTCGTTGCGACGGCGCATGGTGGTGAGATACATCGCTCTTCTCCTCCCGTACAGGTCCGTGCCGGCACGATTTTCCGGCAACGCTGGCCCTTGCTGCAGCCGGCATGCCCGTCGTTTCGGCCGCCCTGACAAGTCCGGAGGCAAAATCGGCAGGGGCACGGAGGGTGAACTGTCAGATCTGCAGAGGGCTCAATGCAGCTGCCAGATCACCACCTGGTTTTCCGGGAGCTGGGGAATGAGCACCCGATGGCGCTTGTGGTCGATCCCGAAGTCGGCCGGACCCGCGACGCCGGTAATGAGCGACTCGGGCGTTGCGCCCACCACCGCCACCGTGGAATCGTCCCAGCTCGACGCCACGATCCTGCCATCGTCGAGCACGCCGATGCCGTCCACCGCCCCGCTTGCCCGGCCCACCGTGACAAGGCTGTCCGCGTCTGCCCGCCATTCGCGCACCTCGGGTTCCGAGAAGCTGCCAATCAGCAGGCCGCCCCCGTGTGCGATGATGCCATTGGGCATGGGCACCTTGGAACGGGTCATGATGGATTCGATGCGATGGCCATCGCCGATGCGGAAGACGTTGTCCAGTCCGGTGGGCGACATCTGGCCAGCGTCGTTGGTCGCCACGCCCATTTCGCTCACGTAGAGCTTGCCGTCGGGACCGAGCGCCAGGTCATTGAGAAAGCGGGCCCGCGGCCCGAACTCGATGGTGGCGAGCGGCGCGCCAGTGAACCGGTTGAAGCCGCGTACGGCATCGAGATCGGCGACCCAGAGCGTGTCGCCCGTGATGGCGGTGCCCTTGGGGGCGTTGAGGGTGACGCCGTCCCGTCCGCCCATCACGAAGTGCAACGAGTCCACGGTCCCATCGGGCGTCATCCGGCTGATGAAGCCGTTGCCGTCCCTGGCGCCCGGGTTCCCGTTGATATTGGTGACGAAGTAGATGTCCTGATCGGTGTCGTGGATGACCGACTCGGGAGCGGAGAGGCCGCGCACCGTGGCGACCAGCGTGGGACGTGCCGGGGCAGCCGCGGACTCAGCAGGCTTGGGCTTCTCCCCGACACAGGCAGCGAGGGCGAGCGCGAGGAGCAGCGTGGGCGCTGGTTTCATGATGGGACCGTGGGATGGAGGAGCAGGGAAAGTAACGGGACGCGGGACGTGGGACCCGGGACTCGCGTCCCGCGCCCCGTGTCTGCTACTTCTGCACCGCCTCCGTCGTCGGTTCCGAAATCCGCTCCACCACCTTGGCCACCTGCCGCTCGCTGACGCTGCCGTCGGCCAGCGCCAGATCGGCCTGGCTGATGATCCCGACCACGCCGCCCTGCTCGTTGACGACCGGCACCCGGCGTACCTGCTCCTCGGACATGATCTGCTGGACCCTGGCGATATCGTCGTTCTCGCGGGCCGCGTGCGGCTGCGCGGTCATCACGTCGCCCACGGTCGCGTCGAAATTGCCGTCGGCCAGCGCGTTGATCACCAGGTCGCGATCGGTGACGATCCCGACCAGGCGGTTCCCTTCGTTGCCTTCGACCACGGGCAGCGAGCCGACATCATAGGAATCGAGCATCTTGGCCGCCGCCTGGATGGAATCGCTGGTCTTGCAGCAGGCGGGGCTTGCGGTCATGAGTTCACGGACAAGCATGGGTCCTCCCAGAGTGTGTGTCACTGCACGATGGCACCCTGGGAAGCTCGGGGTGGTGCGGTAGGTCACAGTGAAGGCGTGGGGCGTGGGGCATGAGGGTCGCGAGTCACGAGTCTCGAGTCTCGCACTGCCCAAGCCCCACGCCCCATGCCTCATGCCTTCACATATATCTCCCCGCCCCGCTCCCGGAACTCCTCCGCCTTGGCGGCCATGCCGGCGGCCTGGTCGCGGATGTCCTGCGA
>DAIMFY010000418.1:0-2092 GCA_036724295.1 Gemmatimonadales bacterium
CCCTACATCTTTGGCGGCGGGTTCCGGGTGATGACCACGCAGATCGTCTCCACCCGCCTCAACGGTGAGGACGGCCTCGCCATGGTGGAGACGATCGCGCTGACCATCCTGGCGCTGATCGGTCTCTGGCTGCTTCAGCGAAGCGATGCCACCGATGTCACGGGCGGTTCCAAGGGGGTGAGCCCCAGGCCCACTCCCGTGCGCAGCCCGGTCTGGCGCACGCTGATCGCCATTGGTGGCTGGACCCTGGCCGCCTGCCTGTTGCTGCCGCACCTCACGCTGCTGCTGGTGTCGTTCGTGCCGGTGGGCACCTGGACCACCGAACCGCTGCCGCCGGCCTATACCGTGGCCAACTATCTCACACTGCTGCACGACCCGGTGCGGACACGGCCTCTCGTGAACAGCCTCTGGATGGCCACGCTGGCGACGGCCGGGGCGCTCGCGCTGTCGGTACTCGCCGGCATTCTCACCGTGCGCCGGCGGACAGCCGCGAGGCGCTGGATCGAGGCGGTCCTCACCATGCCGTGGGCGGTACCGGGCACCGTGTTCGCCATCGCACTCGCCGCCGCCTTCAGCGTGGACCAGCCGCTCGCGCTGCGCTTCGTGCTCGTGGGCACGCTCTGGCTCCTCCCGCTCGCCTACCTGATCCGGAACCTCCCGATCACGAGCCGGTCGATCCTCGCCGGATTCCGGGCCCTCGATCCCTCGCTCAACGAGGCGTCGGCCTCGCTCGGCGCCCGCCGCGCGCGCACGCTCTGGCGCGTCACGCTGCCGCTGCTCAAGCCTGCCATCATCGCCGGCGCAACGCTCGCCTTCGTCACCGCGTTCGGCGATTTCGTGACCTCGGTGGTGCTCTATACCTATGACACCCGGCCGGTGTCGCTCGAAATCCTCTCCAGCCTCCGGCAGTCGGACGTCGGGGTGGCAGCGGCCTACGGCGTGGTGCTGATGCTGGTCAGCGCTGCCGTCTTCGCACTCGGTGCGGGACAGCGCAGGGTGGAATGACCCGCTCACGCGAAAAGCAGCGGGAGCAGTTCCGCCAGCTAACGGTGCTGATCGCCGTCGCCTTCGTGGACATGATCGGCTTCATGCTGGTGCTGCCAGTGCTGCCGTTCTACGCCCTGAACTTCGGCGCCACACCCACCCAGGTCGGTTGGATCCTCGCTGCCTTCTCCATTGCCCAGCTGGTCTCCGCGCCGCTCTGGGGACGGGTGAGTGATCGCTACGGCCGGCGGCCGGCTCTGCTGGTCGGGCTCTCGGCGGCTGCCGTCGCGTACGTAGTGTTCGGGTTTGCCAATTCGCTCCTGCTGCTCTTTCTCTCCCGGCTGGTGCAGGGCGCGGGCGGTGGCACCACCGGCGTCGCCCAGGCCTATGTGGCCGACACCGTGCGCCCGGCCGATCGCGCCCGCGCCCTTGGCTGGCTCTCGTCCGCCAGCTCGGCGGGCGTCATTGTCGGCCCCATCCTTGGCACCATGGCAAGTCACATGGGAACCCACGCGCCAGGATTGATTGCGGCAGGTCTCTGCGTGCTCAACGCGCTCTTCGCCTGGCGATGGCTGCCCGAGTCGAAGAAGGAACTGGGCCGCGACCTGACGCGGCCCAGGCGGTCGCTCTTCGCGCCCGCACTCGAGGCGTTCCTGCATCCCCGCGGCCGCGCGTCACGGCTGATCTGGATCTACGGATCGGGAATGCTGGCGTTCGCGGCGCTGAACGGGGTCCTGCCCGTGTTCCTCGAGTCGCGCTATGGCGTGAACGAAAAGACCTTCGGCTACTTCCTGACCTACTTTGGCGCGCTCTCCCTGCTGATCCGGGTGTTCCTGCTGGGCCCCGTCGTGGACCGGCTGGGCGAGCGGGGCACCATGCGGCTCGGCTGTGTCGCGCTGATCGCGGGCTTCGTCCTGTATCCTGCCACCGACAACATCTGGGTGCTGGCCGTCGGTATCATGCCGTTGGTTCCGATCGGCACGGCACTGCTCTTTCCCAGCACGACGTCGCTCCTCTCGGGCCAGGTATCGCGCGCCGACCTTGGCGTGACCATGGGAGTCGCGCAGACCTTTGCAGGGGTGGCCCGCTCGATCGGGCCGGTGGCCAG
>DAIMFY010000419.1:0-2085 GCA_036724295.1 Gemmatimonadales bacterium
GCGCACACCTTCCCGTACATCGACGTGCGCAACCCCACCGCGTCGGTGGAGCACGAGGCCAGCACGTCCAAGATCGGCGAAGACCAGATCTTCTATTGCAAGCAGCGCGGTCTCAACACCGAGAACGCGATTTCGATGATCGTCAACGGCTTCTGCAAGGAAGTGTTCAAGGAGCTTCCCATGGAATTCGCGGTGGAAGCGCAGAAGTTGCTGGGGGTCAGTCTTGAGGGGAGTGTCGGGTGATAGGGGCTAGGGGTCAGGGGTTAGGGACTAGGGCGCGCGGACGGGCGCCCGTCTCTCAACCCTGGTCCCTGACCCCTAATCCCTAGCCCCTATCACCAAGGAGCCAAGTACGTGCTAGACATCCGCGACCTCCGCGCCAACGCGGGCGACAAGGAAATCCTCAAGGGCATCGCGCTCACGGTCAATCCGGGCGAGGTGCACGCCATCATGGGACCCAACGGCTCGGGCAAGAGCACGCTGGCCCAGGTGCTGGCGGGGCATCCGGCCTACGCCGTGACCGGCGGCAGCGTTACCTACAAGGGTGAGGACCTGCTCGACATGGAGCCGGAGGAGCGGGCGCAGAAGGGGGTCTTTCTCGCCTTCCAGTATCCAGTGGAAATCCCCGGCGTCTCCAACGCCTACTTCCTGCGCGCGGCGTACAACGAAATCCGGAAGAGCCAGGGACTCGACGAGCTCGATCCGATGGATTTCATGGACGTGCTGGAAGAGAAGCTCAAGGTGGTCGAGTGGGGTCCCGAGATCATGGGCCGCGCCGTCAACAGCGGCTTCTCGGGCGGCGAGAAGAAGCGGAACGAGATCCTGCAGATGGCAGTGCTCGAGCCGGCGCTCGCCATTCTCGACGAGACCGACTCGGGGCTCGACATCGACGCGCTCCGCATCGTGGCCGCGGGCGTCAACCGGCTGCGGCACCCCGATCGCGCCACCATCATCGTGACCCACTACCAGCGGCTGCTCAACTACATCGTGCCCGATTACGTGCACGTGCTTTCGGCCGGACGCATCGTCAAGTCGGGCGGCAAGGAGCTGGCAATGGAACTCGAGGCTCGCGGCTACGAGTGGGTGACCGATGCCGAGCCGGCGGGAGCGGGGGCAGCGTGAGCACTGCGGTGTACGAAGAGCAGTTCCAGGCGGCCAGCCGGAACGGCGGCGCCGAGCCGGCGTGGCTGGTTCCCGTGCGGAAGGCGGCGTTCGAGAGCTTCCGTGAAACCGGCTTTCCGTCGTCGCGGGACGAGGAATGGCGCTTCACGCCGCTGGCATCGATTGCGTCGACCGCATTCGTGCCCGCGCCGCTGGCGCGCGTGGCCGACGCCGATATCGCCCCATTCCATTTTGGCCATCCCGAATGGCCCCGGCTGGTGTTCGTGAACGGCCGCTACGATGCATCGCTCTCGCAGGTTCCGGCGCTGGCTGATGGCGTGAAGCTTGGCAGTCTCGCCGCCGCCGTCTCGGCCGACCCGTCGCTCGAGCGGCACGTGGCTCGGCATGCGCCGATCAGCACCAGCCCGTTCACGGCGCTCAACACCGCGTTCATCAAGGACGGTGCCTACGTGCACGTCCCCCGCGGGCTGGTGCTGGAACAGCCCGTGACCGTGCTCTTCGTGAGCACCGGGGACGCCGCCGATGCGGTCACCCACCCACGCAACCTCTTCATCATCGAGGACGGCGCCAATGCGTCCATCGTGGAGAGCTACGTGACGGTGGCTCCGGGCTCACGCTACTTCACCAACGTGGTCACCGAAGTGGTCACGGGCGCCAACGCCTGGGTGGAGCACACCCGCATCCAGCGCGAGAGCGAACAGGCCTATCACGTGGGCCGCACCCACATCGAGCAGGCGGCCGACAGCCACTATCGCTCGTTTACGCTCGCCATGGGCGGCGCGATGGCTCGGCACAATCTCGATGCGCACCTGAACGCGCCCAATGTGGAGACCCTGATGTACGGGCTCTACCTTACACGGGGCGAGCAGGTGGTGGACAACCATACCGCCATCTACCATGACCACCCGAACTGCCGCAGCTGGGAAGTGTACAAGGGCGTGCTGGACGGGAAGTCGCGCGCGG
>DAIMFY010000420.1:0-2057 GCA_036724295.1 Gemmatimonadales bacterium
GGCTTCACGTCGAATACGACGCGCCTGAACTCCTGGTTCCAGATGGCGCGCACCGTGAGGTCTTCGTCCAGGTTCTGGTCCACATGCGACAGCTCGAATCGCACGCCGAGCGCGTCACGGGTAGTGAGATCCGGATTCCGCCACCAGAGCGCCGAGCCGCTCAGCCGCGCCATCCAGCTGCGGAAGAAGCTCCGTTGCACGCCGAGGAGCGCCTCCGCCTCCCGCGTGCGGTCCACACCGACCTGCTCACCCTCATCGTCAAAGCGGCGGATATGATCGAAGCGCACCGTGATCGCAGCTCTTGGCACGACCAGCTGGCCGAACAGCTCGCGCTGCTTCTGCAGGGCGATGGTGGCGTCCTTCCGGAGATTCCCCGCCGCCCCCAGGAGGCTTGCCTCGGTCCCGCCTGGCAGCGTGCGATCCACCACCCCAGCCCACACCCGCCCGCCGATGTCGTTGTCGTACGCGGCTCCGAGCGCCGCGATGCGCAGGGGACCGGGCTCGGGCTCCACGTTGAAGCGGACTGTGTCGCCCTCTCCGCGTGGATGCAGCCAGAGCGCGAGGAAGCGATCGGAGTTGCCGAGCTTGAGCAGGCGGGAACGAAGCCGGTCAGGATCGATCGAATCCTGATCGGCGAGACCGAGCAGGCGGGTGATTTCCCTCGCCGCCTGCGCCGAGGAGTCGCGCACCGCGACACCGCCCAGCGTGGTCGGCTCGGCGCGCCTAGGCACCTCGCCCCGGGGCGGGCACTTGAGGCGCGGGAGCATCGAGTCCGCCGCCAGCCGGCCCCGGATGATCAGGGCATTGACGTTGCGCGGCGTGAAGTTGAGACTCCGATAGCCTGCCACGTTGGGCCTGATGTAGATGTCATCCGGCCCCAGCGAATCGAGCGGCTGCTCGAAGAGATAGCCCAGCATCCGCTCGGCGAGCGTGACGGGCGAGAAGAAATTGAGTGAATCGGGCTTCCGCTCCGTGGCGTCGGCCACGATCAGCCGCTCGGCGCCAGCCGCGCGGGCAATGGCAATGGGAAGATTGGCGCTCAGTCCGCCGTCGGCCAGGAATCGGCCGCCCATGCGTTCGGGCGGAAAGACGAACGGGATGGCGATGCTGGCGCGCACCGCCTGGGCCAAGTCACCACTGGCCAGCACCCGCGCCTGGTGAGAGCCGAGATCGGTGGCCACCACGCGAAGCGGAATGGGCAGCCGGTCGAAGTCGCCGCGCGCGATGAGATTGCCACGGAGCATGGCGGCATCGAGCAGGGCGTTGGCTTCGGTCTCCCGCACCGCGGCGCTCTGCAGGTTGAAGCCGCGATCGCCCTGCTCCCAGACGATGAGCGGCTGAAGCCGGCCCAGGGCGCGAGGAGCCCGCGGCTCGAAGGTGGTGAACAGCGTAGCAATGGGAAAGGCGCGCGCCAGCGAGTCGATGGTGCGCGCCGGATAGCCGCTGGCGTACATGGCGCCCACCACCGCTCCCATGCTGGTACCGACGATCAGGTCAGGCCGGATACCCAGGCTGTCGAGCGAGCGGAGCAGGCCAATATGGGTGAGTCCCTTGGCTCCGCCGCCAGAGAGCACCAGCGCCGTGCGGGGCGCTCGGCACTGCTGGGCGGCAGCGGGATCGGCCGTCGCGACAGAATGCAGGAGTAGCGCGAGCAGGAGTATGAAGACGTGCCGCATGGCGCCGAAAGGTAATCGGCCCCCTTGCGCCACATTGGTTACGTTGCAATTCTTGGCTCACGCGAAACGCTCGCGCCCCCACGACTTCTGTACCGGAGGATTCGCCGCAATGCCGTACGTGATCACCGAGGCCTGCATCGGAGTGAAGGACCGGGCCTGCGTGGATGTTTGTCCGGTGGACTGCATCTACGAGGGGGAAGATCAGCTCTACATCCACCCTGATGAGTGCATTGACTGCGGCGCGTGCGAGCCAGAATGCCCCGTAACGGCCATCTTCCCGGAAGAAGACGTCCCGCCCGAGCTCACGTCTTATATCGAAAAGAACCGCGAAATCTTCAACAGCGACGAGCCGCCGGGAAGGCCGGAACGGTAGGGAGGCGG
>DAIMFY010000421.1:0-2053 GCA_036724295.1 Gemmatimonadales bacterium
TGGCACCGCTGGCTGCCGGCCGGCATCCTGGGCTGCGGCTGCCTCCTGCTCGTGAGCGTCCAGCGCCAGCAGGCCATGCCGCTGCGCGGCTCGCTCGAGTCGCTGCCGCGCCAGCTCGGCATCTACACCGGATACGACCAGAAGATCTCGGCCGATGAGCAGGCGGTTGCCGGCATGTCGGACTACGTGCTGCGGATCTTCGCCACGCCAGACACGGTGTCGGCATTCTCGGTCTACGTGGGCTATTACGAGCAGCAGACGCAGGGGCGCACCATCCACTCGCCCAAGAACTGCCTGCCTGGCGCCGGTTGGGAACCGATCAGCTCGGGCCGCAAGCCACTCGCGATCGGCGGCGACACCGTGATGGTCAACCGCTACGAGCTGGTCAACAAGAAGTCGCGCGCGCTGGTCTATTACTGGTATGAAGGCCGCGGGCGGGTGGAGCCCAGTGAATACCGGGTGAAATGGGAGCTGCTGCGCGACGCGGCCCTCACCGGCCGGTCGGAAGAAGCGCTGGTGCGGATCGTGGTACCGATTACGGAGACGATGACCAACCCTGATTCCATCGCCACGAGCGTCGGCCAGATGCTGGTGCCGGCGGTGCGACAGCTGCTGCCGGAGCCGGCGTAGGGGAGTCGTAGGTCGTAAGTCGTAGGCGGCGTTTCGATGCAGATCGCAGCTTTCCGGTTATCTCCCCACCTTGGTATTCCTCACCTTATGGCATGGGTGATTTTCGCGACGTCAAGGCGTGGACGGCATGTCGTGAGCTGGCTGCGATCACGTACCAGCTGACCGAGCGGTTTCCGGCTTCGGAGCGATTTGGCCTGGTGGCCCAGATGCGCCGAGCTGCTGTGTCGGTGATGTCCAACATTGCTGATGGCGCCGGTCGCGGAACGGATCGGCAGTTTGCCGCGATGCTGGCCGTGGCGAGTGGCTCGCTCCGTGAGCTGGAAAGCCAGTGCTACCTGACTACTGACCTCGGTTACGGATCCGCCGACCTTTCGGCGGAGCTTCTGGAAAGCAGCACTCGCACCGGCCGCCTGCTCTTCGGCCTGGTGCGATCACTACACGCTCGCTAATCACGACCTGCAACCTACGACTTACGACTTACGACTTACGACCTACGACCGCCCCACAATCAAGCCTTCCCCGGCCTTCCGGCGCGTCACCCGGCGCGCGGCCGGGAGCCGGCTCACCATGATTCCCGTATACCCCAGTACCGACAGGGCAATGATCGAGAGCAGCGCGCTGACGCCGGCGCGCATGGTGGTCATGTCGAAGGCGTGGACCATCTCGGGCCGCACCATGCGGCGGAGCTGCACGTAGTCCAGCGCAAAACCAGCCGCGCCAAGAATGAAGAGCACGACCACGACGAGGGCCACCACCGCCGTGGCCCGCACCACCAGCCGGTGCCGCAGCAGGTAGGCCGCCAGTATCACCAGACCTACGCCAACCACGAACGTGGTCGCGAGCTGCTGGAAACTTCCGATGACCCCGAATCGCCACCCCACCTCACCGAATCGAAGCGGCCACGCTGCGCTGATCACCTCGAGCGGCGGCTGGACCAGCAGCAGCGCACCCAGGCCATAGAGGCCCAGGAGCCAGGGGCGAGCGGAAACAGAGGAAGCAGTCATGGGCAGCACGGGTTGAGGAATGTCAAATAGTCACGCGGACAGGAGGATTGCACAAGTGGGGCCACGCTGGGCGCGAGACGCGAGACGCGGGTCCAGAAATGAATGGGGCGCCTTGCGGCGCCCCATGTCTGGCCATTCGGTCTGTACAGCGCGTGTTACACGTTCTTCTTGCGACGACGCACGAGCCCAGCGCCGCCCATGCCGGCGAGGCCGGTGGCGAGCAGCGTCATGGTCACGGGCTCCGGCACCGCCGTCACGCCCTGAAGCGCGAAGATGGCGTCGTTGTAGTCCTCATCACCGCCACCGAGAATGTCCTCGAACCCGATGATGTACGTATACTCGGGCGGGAAGAGCGTGGCGTCCAGCGTGCCGAACTCACTCTCGTAATCCGCACGGGTCCAGACCTTGGTGTGCGGCGG
>DAIMFY010000422.1:0-2046 GCA_036724295.1 Gemmatimonadales bacterium
CGCCGTCGGATGTATGCCGTCTCCCTGATTGAGCGAGTCCACGCCGCCGACGCCTCGCAGCAGGAACGGCACCAGCGCGGCATCATGCCGTGCCGCTTCCGCCGAAAAAACCTCACCAAAGGCGTTCGTGTAGCGCTGGCCCAGGTTGGGCGGCGCCTGCATCCCGATCACCACGAGTCGGGGAGACGGCTGGTGTCGCGCCGCAGTCGCAAGAATGCTGTCGAGGTTGGCACGCAGCGCGTCCACGCTGAGCCCGCGCAAGCCATCATTGGCACCCGTCTCCACCACGAGCACCGCAGGGTTCATCCGCAGCAGCCACCCAATCCGGGCACGCGCGTCGGATGACGTCTCGCCACTCACGCCGGCATTGACCACGCGATAGCCCAGCCCGGCCGAATCGAGCTTCTGCTGGATCAGCGCGGGATACGCCTGTGATGGATCGAGCCCGAGGCCCGCCGTAAGACTGGTGCCAAGAAAGACGATGACCGGCCGCGTATCGGCGGAATCAGCCGTCGTCCCTGCGCTGTGCTCGGGCGCGGGCGCCCGTTCGCCGCACGCAGCTGCCAGCAGCATCAGCGACATGGTCATGTATCTTTGCAGGATTCCGAAACCCCAGGGTTGATGATGATCAGCTGTGAAGGCCTCACCAGGGAATATCAGTCGGGCGGGCAACCGCGCACGGTCCTCAAGAATATCACCCTCTCGGTCGAGGCCGGCGCATTCCTGGCCATCGTGGGACCCAGTGGCAGCGGCAAGACCACGCTGCTGGGCCTCCTGGCCGGGCTCGACCGCCCCAGCAGCGGCCATGTGACGCTGGATGGCGTGCGGCTCGATACGCTCACGGAAGATGGCCGGGCCCGCCTCCGCGGCGAGCGGGTTGGCTTCGTGTTCCAGTCCTTCCAGCTGGTACCGACGCTCACCGCGCTGGAAAATGTGCTGGTGCCGCTCGAGCTGCTTGGTCACTCGGATGAGCCGCGCGCCCGGCAGCTGCTCGCATCGGTCGGGCTCGGTGGCCGGGAACAGCACTACCCCGCCCAACTCTCGGGCGGGGAGCAACAGCGGGTGGCGCTCGCCCGGGCGTTCGTCAATACGCCCAGCATCCTCTTCGCCGATGAGCCGACCGGGAACCTCGATGCCGCCACCGGCGCCACCATCATCGCACTCATGCGCGAGCTCAACGTGGCCCATGGCACCACGCTCGTGCTCGTCACGCATGACCAGGACCTGGCCCACCAGGCCCGTCGTACCGTGCAGCTCTCGGATGGCGCGATCGTGAGCGACAGCGCCGCATGACGTTGTCGTTTGTCCTGCGCATGGCGCGGCGCGACGCGCGCGCGGGCTGGCGACGGCTCTTCCTGCTTGCGGGAGGCGTCACGGCCGGCGTCGCAGCGCTGGTGGCCATCAATGGCTTCACCGCGAACCTGCGCGATTCGATTGCGAGCCAGGCCCGGCAGCTCCTCGGCGCCGATCTCTCCTTCGAGGCGCGGGGTCCCCTGCCGGACGTGGCCCGCAACGCTCTCGATTCGATCGCTGGCACCGAATCGGAGGTGACCAGCTTCAGCGCGATGGCATACGCTGGCGCCAGCGAAACGGCTCGGCTCACCCAGATGAGCGCGGTCACCGGGGGCTGGCCCTTCTATGGCTCCATCGAGACCACTCCCGCAAGCGCATGGAGCCAGCTCCAGGCCGGCCGCCATGTCATCGTAGATCCGTCCCTCCTCACCTCGCTCGGCGTTCGCCCCGGCGACAGCATCACCGTGGGAGAGACGCGGCTGCAGGTCATCGGCACGATCGCCGCCGTACCCGGCGACGTGGGAGTCCGTAATGCGTTCGGCCCCCGGGCATTCATGCGCGGCGCCGATCTCGACGCCACCGGCCTCCTCGGCTTCGGTGCCCGGGTCGAGCATGCCGTCTTTGTCCGGCTGCCGCCGGGCGGGAATGCGCAGTCGATCGCGGAAAAGTGGCGCCCACGCTTGCGGGACCTGCGCGTCCGCATTCACACCGTGGCCGATGACCAGGCGCGACTCGACAATGCCCTGACTCGCC
>DAIMFY010000423.1:0-2042 GCA_036724295.1 Gemmatimonadales bacterium
CCGGCCGCGCCCGCGCCCCGCAGGATCCGCAGCACATTGTGCTGGGTGGAGGTGATGCCGAAGGGCTTGAGCGCATCGGACAGCTCGTGCTCCAGCAGCGCCGCCGTTCGAAGGATGCTGAGCAGCGCCTCGGTGGCGGCGCTCGGGAAGGGGCGGCTCTGCTTGATTTCGGCCTGCAGGAGACTGGTCATGCGGGAAAGATAGGTGTTGTAACATGTAATGTCAAGCGTCGGACGCCGGACGCCGGATGTCAGGCGCTCGGCGTCAGGCGTTCGGCGTCCTGCTTACTGCGCTACGGTCGAGTCCTGCCCGCCGAGATCCTGCCGTACTGCCTTGGCGCGCTTGAGATGCGCCTCGAAGTTGGGCCGGACCGAAGTCAGGAACTGCTTGAGCTCCGCATTCTGGGCACTCGGGATGAGGGTGCTATCGAGCGCATCCAGTACCGCCTGGTGATAGGCGATCTCGCGGTCCATGTATGCCCGGTCAAACGCGGCACCTTCCAGGTCGGCGATATTGTCGTGGGCCTGGTCGGCGCCGTCCTTCAGCTGCTTGCTGACATCATTGTCCTCGGGCGTCACGCCCAGTTTCTGTGCCAGTTCCACGGCCTTCGCGTTCACTGCAGAGTGATCCCGGACCATCGTCTGGGCAAAGTCGCGAACCGCCTTGGTCTTGCTCTTCTCCAGCGCGAACTTCCCGGCCGAACTGTCAATGGCGTCAGCTGTCAGCGCGATATCGGCAACCTTCGCGTCGTTGAGCACCTCGCCCGACGTCCCTGCGGCGCTGTCGGCCGAGGGCGCGGCCATGCTCACGCTGTCGCCGGGCAGGCTGGCCGTGTCCTGCTGCCGGTCGTTCTGGCAGGCGACCAGCGTCACTGCCACCAGTGCCGTCGCGGTAATGGTGGGCAGATAGTCATGCAGTAACCGCTTCATGGGAAAACCTCCGTGGCTATGGAAATTCTGCCGGCGCGATGCAGCCTCGCCGGAACTGGCGGACGCTGGGCGATGTCAGCCGCCCGTCACCACACCGCACGCGATCCGGTTTCCCGAATTGCCGGACGGATTGCTCTTGTAATCGTCGGCACTGGCATGAATGACGATGGCGGCGCCGTCACCATCGAGCAGCGGGTTTTCGCCATGCAACGAGCCGCCTGGAGTGGCAGCCTGCACATTGACCGTACTATCGGGTCCCACGGTGATGTTGGGCATGTCGCCCAGGTGCGGACCAGCCGGGTTATTGGTGCCGTGACCCTTGCCGGTGGGATTCCAGTGCGCGCCGGCGGATTCAAACGACGGGCCTTCGCACTTGCCCGTGGTGTGGATGTGGAACCCATGCTCGCCGGGTGCGAGTCCGCTGAGCTGGCCGGAGACGCTGATGGCGCCGCCCGATTCGGTGAGCGTCAGGGTGCCGAGGTCGCGGCCGCCGGTCCCCTTCATCTGGGCTGTGGCCGTGGCGCCACCGCCCATGGCGGCCATGGTGGTGTCGGGCCGTGCCATCGTGGTATCGCTGGCTGGCGGGAGGGCTGCCGTATCAGCGGGCATGGCCATGGCGGTGTCACGCGCGGGTGGCATGAGCGTGGTATCGGCCGGGATCATCGTGGTATCGCGCCGGGTGCTGTCCGGCGTGGGAGCGGCCATCACGTTGGCGGCGGTGGTATCTGCGACGCTGTCGACCGCGGCGGTATCCTCGGGTGAGGGGTTGCCGGCGCAGGCAGCGACTGCCGCGACGGCGAAGAGACTGAGGGTGAAGCGGGCATATGGATTGGGCATCGTGCACCTCGGGGGCAGAAGAAGGACACTGCGGCCGGCTCGCACGGGCCGGACAGACGTCAAAGGTGCAGGAAATGGCGTGGGATCGCGGTGATAATTGTCACTGGGGGATGGGTCAGGGCTTTTGGCTGAGGGCGTGGGGCGTGGGGCGTGGGGCGTGGGGCGTGGGCGAAAGTCACCCCCGAAACGCTTCCACGCCGTCTCGCCTTGCGGAAAGGGCGGCTGGTGACGACTTTTCCGCTCCCCAAGGGCCCGTAGCTCAGCTGGATAGAGCGC
>DAIMFY010000424.1:0-2041 GCA_036724295.1 Gemmatimonadales bacterium
TCGCGGTGCCGGCGCTGTCCACGGAATCACGCTGGAGCACAATGCGGCCGCCGTCTGGCAGTGATTCGAACACGTGGCTCGACGTATACTGGTCCACGCCCATGGCCATGGCGCCGCGCGCCTGCACGCCGGCGAATCCACCGTCATGCGCAGCATCACCGCTCGTGCTGGCCTGCAAGGCTCCTGCGTCGTATACCACCTTTCCACCGAGCATCGTGAGCAGGCTCACCGTTGCGGGCAGCTCCGGCGGCGGCACGCTGAAGATGTCCTGTGACAGCACGGCGAGGTCGGCCAGCATGCCGGGCGCCAGTGTGCCCTTGTCCTGCTCCTTGAACTCCGCGTAGGCCGAGCCGCGTGTATAAGCTGTCACGGCCTGTTCGCGCGTCAATGCTTCCGCTGAGTTCGTGGGGTGAATCGTTGCGAGCATGATGTTGAGAAACGGGTTCCTCGGGCCGTCCGAGCCAATCGCGAGCGGCACTCCAGCCAGGAGAAACGAGCGCAGGAGCTGGTAGTCCGCAGGCACGCGGCCAAAGCGGGCGGTGAGAAGCTCGGGACCCAGCGCGAGATGGGTAGGATTCTGGACCACGACGATGCCAAGGTCACGTATGCGCGGCAGAAGATCGTGGGTGATGCCGTCGCCGTGCTCCAGCCGGACGCGAAGTCCGCGCCATGCCGAATCCGGCGCGAGCCGGCTCATCAGGTTGACTACGAGCCTCACCGTGCTGTCGCCCACTGTGTGCAGCATGAGCGGCTGGCGTGAGCTCAGCGCTTCCTTGAGGATGGCCTGCAGAGTGTCTGGCCCGAAGTTGAGCTGGCCGCGCCAACCCGGCCGGTCGGCGTACGGCCTCCGCATCATGGCGTAGCGCTCGACCGGCGTGCCATCCAGGATCCACTTGACGCCAGAGACGGTGGTGAGCGGGGTGAGCTGGCGCGGCAGGCCCGCCCATTCGCCAGTGCGCCGCCCATGCGCGTTCGTCATCATGAAAGGCACGACCCTGAGCCGCACGCGCAGCGCTGCAGCGGGCAGCACCGCTGCAGTCGTCGCCGGATCGAGATATCCATGCATGTCCTGCACCGATGTGATGCCGAGGCGCAGGGCCTCCTGCGCATAGTGGCGGAGTGCCGTGATGAGGGTCGAGTCGGGAAGGTCCGAAAAGAGCTGCCGTTCCGCGTTCCACGCAGCGTATTCCGTGAGCAGGCCGGTCAGGCGCCCTGACGCGTCCCTGTCATAGTGGCCGCCAAGCGGATCAGGCACATCTTCAGCGATACGAAGCGCGCCAAGAGCCGCGGTGTTAAGGATGGCGCCGTGACCGGTCCATGCCATAAGGATGACCGGGTGATTCGGGGCAATGGAGTCGAGTGTGCGTCGCCGGAAGCCAGTATCGTCCAGCGCCCGTACTCCAATACCGGCATGCAACCACGTGCCGGCGGGCGTCCGCTTTACAATGGCGCGAAGTGAATCGAGCAGCTCCGGCGCTGAAGGATCTGGAGTCGGCGCGGAGCCCGTGGCGAACGCCACGCCAAACTCGGCACTGCCCAGGTGATCGTGTGCGTCGTTGAAGCCGGGTACCACCAGTCGCCCACCCAGCTCGATCAGCCGCGTTCCAGAGTCCGCAAGGGAACCGATGTCCGCGTTCGAGCCGACCGCCATGATGCGATCACCCCGCACTGCCAGCGCCTCTGCCCAGGGATGGGCCGAGTCGGCGGTGAAGATCCGGCCGCCGGTCAGGATGACATCGGGCGCCATCTTCCCTCGTGTCCACGCCAGCGCCGGCACGAGCCACGCGGCCCTGGGCTGATAGAACGTCCCGTGGCCGAGTCCGAGACTCAGCGCCATTTCCTGACTCACAGAGCCGGCCGTCTTCCGCGCGAACATCGGGCCGCAGGAGACGCCGAGGGTGTCGCTCGTCTCGATGAGCGACAGCATGCGGCCGCTCACGTGCAGATCAGCGGCGTCATTGGACCAGGGTCCGCACGCGCCCATGAAGACGAAGCCGAGCCGCGGGTTCTGGAGCTTGGACGACGCGAGGATCGCGATCCA
>DAIMFY010000425.1:0-2040 GCA_036724295.1 Gemmatimonadales bacterium
CATCCGGCCGCCTGACTGGGCGTCAGTGGCATTCTCGGATCTCTCGCGCGTCACGTCCGACCGTTGCCTGCCAAGTCCCAAGATAGGGGGTCCACCCCCGGCATCTGTGCCGTAGATCACACTGCGCGCAGCACCCCGCTCATCACATCCAGCAGCGCTTCCACGTGCTCGAGTTGCAGGTCACCCATGTGGCCGATCCGGATGTAGCGGTCGGTCAGCGGTGCGAGGCCAGCCGCTATCTGGAAGCCACAGCTTGCCACCGCCGCAATGAATTCCTGGGCAGCGACACGCTCGGGCAGTCGCAGCACCGACACGGTCGGTGAGCGATAACCATCGCGGCCCATCAGGGTCACCCCCGGCTCCTGATCGGCCCACTGCTCCACCCGTCGAGCCATGGCCGAGTGGTGCGCGAAGCGGGCCTCAAGACCGCCTGACGCCTCGATGCGGCGCATCTGCTCCACCAGCGCGTAGAGCAGTGGCAGCGCAGGCGTCTGGATGGGAAAGTGCTCCCTCGTTGCGCGTTCCAGCTGCTCGAAGTCGCCATACCATCCCCGTTCGGTCGCCACGTGAGCGCGGGTCATCAGCCGGGGCGACGCGACACCGAGTGCGAGTCCTGGCGGCAGCCCCAGCGCCTTCTGTGTCCCGGTGAAGATGAAATCGACATGATGCAGGTCGGCGCTGATCGGAACCCCGCCAGCGGAAGAGACCGCGTCCACCAGTGTCACGACGTCATCGCGCCGGCGTACCACTGCTGCGAGCTCCGCAAGCGGCGCGAGCACGCCGGTCGAAGTCTCCGAGTGGACGATCGAGACCGCATCGACGGGCGGGCCCTGCAGGAAGCGCTCGAGGTGAGCCGGTGTCAGCGTCTCACCCGGCGGCACGATGGCCCGCACGACCTGGCGTCCGCATGCCTCGGCCACGCGGGCAAAGCGCTCTCCGAAATAGCCGCCCACCACGGCGAGCATGCGGTCGCGCACACCGTTCCGCACCGCCGCTTCCATGAAGCCCGTCCCGGAGCAGGTGCCGATGAGCACCGGCCGCACCGAGCCGAAGATCCGGCGGAGCGGCGCCTCCAGCTCCTCGATGAGCTGCCCCATCCCGGACCAGCCGAGGGCGGGGCCGAGCATTGCCTGGCGGATGTCAGGGTGCACATCCACCGGGCCGGGAAGAAAACTTCGTCCGAAGGCCAATCCCGTCATTCGACCATGGAGCCGGAGAGCACATCGTCGGCGGTGACCATGCGGACGCCGCGCTCCTTCCACTCCTCCAGCAGCGGTGCCACCATCTCGGGCCGGATGGCGCGCGCGGCGTCGGTGACGAACCAGAGTGTCGAGCCGGGCTGGTGCTGGAGCAGTCCCTCGATGGCGTATCGGTCGCAGACGTCGAGCGCTACGCCGTAGAGCACGATGTGCACCGGTTGCAGCGCCTCGAGCAGGGTGCCGACGTTGGCATTGGTGAAGACGTCGAACCAGTGCTTGAGGAGGAGAAAATCTCCGTCGTGGGCGGCGACCCTGGCGTGGAGGGCAACAGGATCCTCCGGCTCCGGCTGGATCACCAGCGGATTCCGGAGCGCAGTCTCGGGGATCTTCTCCTGCCCCGGCGTCCCGCGCATGCAGTGGGGTGGGAAGGTGGTGAGATAATCGGGATCGGGGCTCAGCTCGCGGTGACCGGCCTCGTGGTCGTCGGCGCTGGCAACGATGGGGGTGCCGTGTGCGTGGGCATAGTCGGTCAGGCGCCTGAGCGTGGGGATGATGCTTTCGCTGTCGGGCACATAGAGACAGCCATCCTGCCGCATGAAGTCGTACTGGGTGTCCACATCCCAGAAGAGGTGTTCTGTTATCATGCCCGAAAGTTACAGCACTCGTTCCAGTCGCGGGTTGGGAAGGAATTCCCGGCCCACCTTGGCGCAGGGCGCACCATTGACCCGCACGACGTCCGCGGTGAAGTCGAAGCGGCCGCCGAAGAGCGACGAGCCCACGCCGTACCCGTCCACCGGCACCCCTTCCGACTCGAAGTGCTGGATCTTTTCCACCGTGAACC
>DAIMFY010000426.1:0-2029 GCA_036724295.1 Gemmatimonadales bacterium
GTCGACCGTCGACTGTCAGTGCTCCAGCGCGTCCAGCCGCCTCGACGCCAGCCCGAGTGCCACCACCGTCGTTCCCACGCAGATGACGCCAACGGCGACCAGCGCGGCCACCAGGCCAGGTGTGAGCACGAACGCCTCGCCCGACTGGTGTGCGCGCAGGAAGGCGCTCACCGGCACCGCTTCGATTGCGATCAGCAGCCCGAGGAGCGCGATGCCGCTCATCATGAAGATGAGCCCGCCAAAACTGGTGGGAATCTGCGCGGCGTTTTCCGTGTCGAACTTGGGGTAGTACGCGCCCAGGGTGAGTGCGAGCGCGCTGGCGGCACAGGTGAACGCCACGATCGTGCCGCAGCTGACCAGCATCATGAAGGTGGAGGCGTGCAGGAGCGCGTTGGTGGTGGCCGTGATGCCCAGCGCCAGGATGACGAGCGGTAGCGTGCCGAGCCAGTACTTGCTGAGCAGCAGGGTGCGGAACCGGAGGGGACTCGACTGGATAAGCCAGAGCTGGCGCCCCTCCAGCGAGACCGCCGGGAAGATGAATCGCGCCGCGATTGCGGTGAGGACGAAGCCGGCGAGGCCGAGGTTGAGGAACACGATGACGGTGACCAGGAAGAAGGGCACCTTCTCGCCCGAGAAGAGCGGCAGCGACCGGATGTTGAAGACGTACACCACTACCAGCACGCCCAGCAGGATCAGCTGGCTCCACTGGGTGGGATCGCGGAAGAACAGCCGGATGTCCTTGAGCAGGAACTCCCGCCGCGCCGGGGCCAGCCCCCCGACGACACGCGCCGTGAGTCTCGACCACGAGCGACCACGCACGAAGCGCTCGGCACCCTCCTGCGACTTGCTGTAGCCCTCCCGGAAGAGCCGGCCATGCAGCCAGCCGCCCATGATCACGAAGGCGGCGGCCGTCGTGACGAGCAGCAGGATCGGCAATGGATCGGCGACGTGCCGCAGCCAGTTCATGATCATGTCCGACGCCCACTGGGTGGGCAGGAACGGATTGGTGGGCGCGCGCAGGACGGCGAGAAACTCGACCAGGTTCTCGAAGCCTTCAGGGCGGGCCAGCTGTTCCGGCCGTATCAGCCGGAACAGCAACGCCAGCCCGCCCACCGCCCCCAGCGCCACCAGCGTGAGCAGGTCCCGGATGCGGCGGGCCGGGAAAACGTTTACCAGCAAGAGCGTGACCGCCGAGCCAACCACGGCGGGCAGGATGACAAACGGCAGCAGTGCCGCCAGCGCCACGAACGGAAACAGCGGCCCACCCTTGAACACCACACCGTACGCCGTGAGGATCGGCACGGCCATGACCAGCACCATCCAGGAACTGTGCCCGGTGGTCTCGAGCAGCTTGGCAAGGTAGAGCCGGAACCAGTGCAGTGGCGCGGCCACCAGCAGGTCGAGGTCGCGGGCCAGGAAGAAGCTGGAGAGCGACGTGATCAGGTTCGAGAGCAGCAGGATGGCCGCGAAGGCCAGGAAAATCACACCCAGCATCTTGGACGCCAGCAGGATGCCGATCTCCTGGGTGTTCACGAACTTCAGCACCCGGTAGCAGATCCCGAACGCGGCCGCCCAGAAGAGCCCGCCCACCAGCAGGAAGAGGAGCGCGCGCATCCCGCGCCCGCGCTGGCCGGCGCGACTCCGCGCCAGCGCACTGCGCCACTTGGGCGCCAGCACGTCGCCCAGGCTCGGCTGGTGCGGCACCTGCCGCACCGAGACCGGCAGCGCGTCAGTGCTCATCGAAGATGGCTTCGAGTCCGCTCGGCTGGAGGCCGCCCGTCAGCCTCAGGAAGAGCGCCTCGAGACTCTCGTCTCCCGACGCGCTCTGTTCCCGCAGTTCCACCATGGTCCCTTCGGCGAGGAGTTTTCCCCGCTGGATGATGGCGATCCGGTCGCACATCCCTTCGGCCACCTCGAGCGTGTGGGTGCTCATCAGGATGGTACCACCCCGATCCACATAGGCACGAAAGAGGTCCTTGAGGGTGCGCGCGCTCTTGGGGTCGAGGCCCACCATCGGCTCATCCACGAC
>DAIMFY010000427.1:0-2029 GCA_036724295.1 Gemmatimonadales bacterium
AGTACCGGGAGTCGGAATCGCCGGTGTACATTCGGGTGACGCTGTTCGTCGAGCGCGAATCCCAGAAAGGCATGGTCGTGGGCCGGGGCGGCCGCACCATCAAGGCCATCGGTGAGCATGCTCGGCGCCGGCTCGAAGCACTGCTGGGCACGCACGTCTACCTCGATCTCTGGGTGAAGGTGCTGCCCAAGTGGCGTCGCAGCGCGCATGCATTGACACGTTTCGGTTTTCCCATCGCGGAATCGGAGTCTTCATGACCCTCAGCGCCGAACTGCTGGAAATCCTGGTGTGCCCGGTTTGCAAGGGCGACCTCGAGTATCACGAGGATCCCCCGGAGACACTGACCTGTCACACATGCCGCCTTGTCTACCCGGTAGAGGACGGCATTCCGATCATGCTCGTGGACGAGGCGAAGCCGCTTGACTGAGCCTGGCGGCAGTCTCAGCGAAGCCGGGTTCGTCGAAGCTGCGAGGGCCGAGGCGGTGGCCCGCGGGAGCGACGCGATCTCGGCGGAACATCTGCTGCTCGTCGCACTGGCCACGCCCGAAGCGGAGGCCGCCCTTCGCAACGCCGGCGTCTCGTCGCCTGAGCTTCGCCAGCGGGTCGAGGCGGGCGTCCGCGCAGGCAAGGGAGACACCACTCCGGACGCCTTGCAGCTCTCCAGTCAGGGCCGCCGGCTCGCGGCCGCCGCCGAACGGGAAGCCACCGCGCGCAACGAAGCGCCCGGCACGGGCCACCTTCTGGTCGCCGCCCTCATCGAGCCGCGCGGCTCGCTCGCGCGCGCGCTCGCCGATCTGGGTGTCTCGCCCCGCGCGGTACGCGACGCGGCCTACGAGGCCACCGGCCTCACTCCGCTCCCGCGGGAGCAGCGGCAACGGGAACGGAAGCCGGCGCGCGAGCCCGAAGCCAGTGAGCCGGGGCCGACCGCGGAGGCGCCAGCCGCAGCTCCGGCGTCATCGGAGCCGAGGCCAGCGGCCAAGGCCGAGCGGACCCCGCCTGCGCAGGATACGGCCGAGCCGGGGAACCGCCGGTCGAAGGGGGAGCGGCGGCGCGAGCGCGCACCCGGCGAGAAGCGCGGCGATTCGCGACGGGAGCCCAGGACGCCCGCCCAACCCGTCGCGACAGCGGCGCCAGCTGCTACGGCCGAGCCAGCGACCAGGCCAAAGCGGCCGCTCAAGCACCTGCGGAAGGACCCCGATGCGTGGGGACCGCTCTGGCGCCGGATCCTGCTGCTCGCGGTGCCAGCGGCGCTCTGGGCACACTATTCGGGGCAGGGTCCGCTCACGGTCTTCCTCCTCTCCTGTGCTGGTGTCATTCCGCTCGCCGGCTTCATGGGCGACGCCACCGAGCATCTCGCGGCGCATACCGGACCGACCGTCGGCGGGCTGCTCAATGCCACGTTCGGCAACGCAGCGGAGCTGATCATCGGCCTCATGGCGCTGCGCGCGGGGGAAATCGAGCTGGTCAAGTACTCGATCACCGGTAGCATCCTGGGCAACCTGCTGCTCATCATGGGACTCTCGCTCGTGGCGGGAGGACTTCGCACAAGCGAGTTGCGCTTCAGCCGGACCGCATCGGGAATGAGCGCCGGCATGCTGGCCGCTGCGGTCGTAGCGCTGGTCTTTCCCGCGCTCCTCCACGCCTCCCACCCAGCCCAGGAGCAGCTGGCCGACCTGCGGGTCTCGGAAGCGGTTGCCGTGGTGCTGGTCATCACGTATGGCTTCTCGCTCCTGTTTACCCTCAAGACTCACAAATGGCTCATGAGCGGCGACCCGCATGAGATGCCCCGAAGGGTCTGGAGCGTGGCCAAGGCGCTGGCGGTCCTGGCGATCGCCACGGCAGGCATTGCGCTCCTGTCGGAAATGCTGGTGCACAGTGTGCAGGGAGCTGGCAGCGCCCTGGGACTCGGGACCGTCTTTGTAGGCCTGATCATCATCCCGATCATCGGGAACGCCGCCGAGCATGCCTCGGCCGTCCTGATGGCCCGGCGGGGCAAGATGGACCTTTCGCTGCAGATTGCCTACGGCTC
>DAIMFY010000428.1:0-2026 GCA_036724295.1 Gemmatimonadales bacterium
CCATGCGCGCCATCGCGCCGCGCTACGGCGGTGATCCCGATCGCTGGGGCCTCGCCGGGCTGCTGCACGACTTCGACTACGAGCGCTTTCCCAATGATGCCCGTTCCGCCACCGAGGAGCACCCGGCCGAGGGAGTCCGCATTCTCGCCGAACGAGGGGTGGACGATGAAATCCTCCAGGCCATCCTGGGGCACGCCAGCTACACCGGCACTCCGCGCACCAGCGCGATGGCCCGGGCGCTTTTTGCGGTGGACGAGCTCAGCGGATTCGTGGTGGCCTGCGGCCTGGTACGCCCGTCACGCAGCCTGACCGATCTCGAAGTCTCCAGCGTCAGGAAGAAGCTCAAGGACAAGGGCTTTGCGCGGGGCGTCAACCGCGACGACGTGCGCCAGGGCGCGGAGGAACTCGGCATGCCGCTCGACGAACACATCGGCTTTGTCATCGAAGCATTGCGGCCGCATGAGGCGGCGCTGGGCCTTGGCGGCACATGACGCTGGCGCGAATCAGTGCGCAAACCAGGGCGGTCGAGGCGGCAGTTACCCGCGCTTCGGGCGGCCGGCCGGTCCCGGGTAACGCTGTTGCACTCCTGGTGGATGGGCCTGCTGCCTATGCCGCCATGCGTGACGTGATTGTGCGCGCCTCCCGATGGATCCATTTCGAGAACTACATCATCCGCAGTGATGACGAAGGCTGGGGCTTCGCCAGGCTGCTGGCGCAGAAAGCGGGCGAGGGCGTCCGTGTGCGGGTGCTGTACGACTGGGTGGGGTCACTGGGCACGAAGCGCGCCTACTGGCGCTTCCTGCGCGACGCCGGCGTCGAGGTGCGCGCCTTTGGCCCGCCCAGGCTTCGCAATCCGCTGGGCATCTTCTCCCGCGACCATCGCAAGCTGGTGCTGGCGGATGGAACCGACGCGGTGATCGGCGGGCTCTGCATCGGCTGCGAGTGGACCGGCAACGGCGTCGAGGGCGGCCAGCCGTGGCGGGACACCGCGGTGCGAATCTCCGGGCCGGCGGTGCCGTTGCTCGACGCGGCGTTCCGGAACATCTGGGCCGTCGCCGGCTCCGCGATCCCGCCTGCGGAGCCGGCGCCGGACGTGTCGGTCCAGGGTGATGCCGTGGTGCGGGCCATCGTAGGCCTGCCGGGACGGGAGCGCGCCTACCGCCTGATTGAACTGCTGGCCACCGGCGCGCGCGAGCGGTTCTGGGTCACCGACGCCTACTTTCTCGCCCCACCGCGACTGCTGCAGGCCTTCCTCGATGCCGCGCGCGACGGGGTCGACGTCCGGATCCTGCTGCCGGGCACGAGCGATATCCCCCTGGTGCGCAATCTGACCCGGTTCGGTTATCGTGAGCTGCTTCGTTCCGGGGTGCGGATCTTCGAGTGGGACGGCCCGATGCTGCACGCGAAGACTATCGTTGCGGACGGCCGCTGGGTCCGGATCGGGTCGAGCAACCTCAATCCCGCCAGTCTCATCGGCAATTATGAACTCGATGCGCTGATCGACGACGCCGACCTGGCCAGTGCGCTGGAGCACCAGTTCCGGCTCGACATCGCCCGGGCCAGTGAAATCGTCCGGCGTCCGCTGCGAGGCCCGCGCCGCATCAGCCAGCGCCTCCCGGCGGCGCTCGAGCGCGAGGCGCCGGCGGAGTCCGCTCGCTACCATCCCTCGCGCACCGAGCGTCGCCGCCGGGCAACCGTGGCCCTCCGCCTCATGGCGTCCAATGCCAGGCGATCGGTGTTCGTGCCGGCGATGATCGCGCTGGCAGCGCTGGCGGCGCTCTTCCTGCTGGTTCCCCGGGTCACCGCCTACGTTTTCGGCGTCCTCTGCATCTGGCTTGCCGTCAGCGCCGGGCTGGCGGCATTCCGGCAGCGGGATAGATAGATGGACGCGGGACTCGGGACGCGGGTCGGAGGGTGCGCGTCCCGAGTCTCGCGTCCCGCCTCTGGTTTCAACGTATCTCCCCTCCCATGCGTACCTCCCACGTGACCGACGCCGAACTTGCTGCCCGGGCGGCTGAGGGCGACG
>DAIMFY010000429.1:0-2022 GCA_036724295.1 Gemmatimonadales bacterium
CGCCGCCTTATCCTCTCGTATCCCCACATAGCGGGGATGGCGGAGGATGCCGTCGCGGGTCCATTCGCTGAATCCCACCTGGACCACGAGCGACGGCTTGACCCAGTGGACGTCGTCGGTCTTGATGGAACTGCTGTCGCTCAGCGCGGAGCGCTCTGCGCCGAGCGGCAGCAACAGCTTCTTCAATCGGCGCAGCGCCCCCGCGTCGAATCCCGTCCCCACCCGTCCGGCGTAGCGCAGTTCAGAATTGTCGTAGTAGCCGAGAAGCAGCGCGCCCAGTTGCTCGCGGCTGCCCTTGGGGTCGGTCCAGCCCAGCACCACGAATTCCTGCTCATTGACGCACTTGAGCTTCACCCACTCGCTCGAGCGGCCCGACTCGTAGCGGCTGGAGGCGTTCTTCCCGATCAATCCTTCGGCGCCTGACCGGCACGCGGCGTTGTACAGCTTCTGGAAGGCGCCCTTGAGCACCGGCGTGAGCCGGATCGTGTCACTGACCCTGACCGCCTGCTCCAGCCGCTTGCGACGCTCGCGCCAGGGCAGGTCACGGATGTCCGTGTCCTTGTACCGGAGGCAGTCGAACAGCCAGAGCTCGACAGGAATGTGCCGGATCAGGATGGGCGTGGGCCGCAGCACGTGGATGCGCGACTGCAGCCGGCCGAAGCTCGATAGCCCCGTCTCCGGATCGATGGCGACGAGTTCTCCGTCCACCAGCATGTCGGCGCGGAGCGCCTTGTCGAGCGCGCTTACCACGTCGGGATAGCTGCCGTCCATGCGGCGGCCAGAGCGGGAGAGGAGCTGGATTGCCTTGCCGTTCCGCTTCACGATGACGCGCACGCCGTCCAGCTTGGGTTCATAGATCCAGTCACGGGGCAGTGCCGTGGGCTGGATCAGTGTGGCCAGCATGGGCTGGATGGCGGCCATCGTTCAGGCCGGCGTGTTCGCGTCGGCAAGACCGAGCGCGCTCGCGAGGTCGTGCCTGGCGTCGAGGATGTGCGCCCAGGGGTCGCCGGTGGTGGCCAGGCGCTTCGGCACGGTGTGCACCGTGAAGTCGGTGGGATAGATGCCGGGAAGCTCGTCCCAGGTGACGGGAGTCGAGACCGTCGCCGCCGGATGGCGACGCACCGAGTAGGCGGCGGCCAGTGACTTTCCCCGCACGTTCTGGTTGTAGTCGAAAAAGACCTTGCCGGTGCGGTTCTCGACGCTCCACTCGAGCGTCACCCGCTTCGGCATTCGCCGGGCGACAAAGGCACCGAGCGCCTCCGCCATGCGGCGGACTTCATCGAAGGTGAAGTCGCGGACGATCGGGAAGAAGAGATGGAGGCCGGTCTTGCCCGAGGTCTTGACGAATGGCTCGAGCCCGAGCGACACCGCCGCATCCCGCACTTCGAGCGCCACGTCCCGTACCGCGTCGAATCCCTTGCGATGCAATTCCGGCTCCTCGCCCTTCTTTTCCTTGCCGGAATAGACGTAGGAATCGAGGTCCACCACGAGAAAGTCGGGAAAGTTGAGCCGGGATCGCTCCAGCGCAGCAGCGGAGCGCGCGTAGCCGGTGCCGAGCTTCGCGCCATCGGAGCCGCGTGTCACGCTCGAGTGCCAGACGTGCAGCTCGACCGCGGCACGCTGGCCCAGCCAGAGCAGCGTGGCCAGGTTGGAGGGTATGAGATACCGGGTGGCCTTGCCTTCGTCCTCGGTCCAGATGGCGAGGGTGCGGACGAAGCTTTCCGCGTCGGGAAAATGCTTCTGGAAGAAGTGCGAGCCGTCAATGCCATCGGGTGATCGCACCACGAACACGGGCCGGTCCTTCACGTGACGCAGCAGAGCCTCGGACACCGACGCGAGGTATGCCAGGTATCCGCGCTTGGTCACTGCCGGACGCGCCCTGGGCCAGAGCTTCTTGTCGAGACTGGTCACATTCACGCGATGCTTGCCGAGCCGGAGCGTGGCCTCGGCGTCGGCCTGGTCAAGCGTGTCCAGAATGGCAGGCGATGGTGACATGTGTCAGCCCGGGTTCGATGGTGGTCA
>DAIMFY010000430.1:0-2022 GCA_036724295.1 Gemmatimonadales bacterium
CGGGAATTCTCGCCTATGAACACCGGCTCGTGCGCCCCGGCGACCTGAGCCGCCTCGATGCAGCGTTCTTCACCATGAACGGCGTCATGAGCGTGACCGTGTTCGTCTTTGCGCTGGTGGACCGGCTGGCATGACTGACTCGACCCAGCGCCCAGTCGTGCTCGCCATCACCGGCGCGAGCGGCGCGCCCTACGCGGTGCGGCTGCTGACGGTGCTCGCGCGCGAGCGCGTTCCGGTCTGGCTGCTGGTCTCATCGCACGGCCTGCGACTGCTCCGAGATGAGTGCGGCATCAACTCGATGCAGGAGCTGCAGGTCGCGACCGGGGACGACTGGTCCACCATCACGATGTTTCCCGATGGCGACCGGGGCGCGCTTCCCGCGTCCGGCAGCCAGCGGACAGCGGGCATGGTGCTATGCCCCTGCTCGATGGGCACGGTCTCCGCCATCGCACACGGCAGCAGCCGCTCCCTGATCGAACGAGCCGCCGACGTGACGCTCAAGGAGCGCCGCCGGCTGATCGTGGTGCCGCGGGAGACACCCCTCTCGCTGGTCCACCTCCGCAACCTCACCCTGCTCGCCGAATCGGGCGCCACAATTATTCCGGCGGCGCCGGGCTTCTACCATCGGCCTGCCAGCGTGAGCGACCTCGTCGATTTCATCGTGCAGCGCGTGCTCGACCACCTCGACCTGGATATCCAGCTTGGTCCTCGCTGGCAGGGTGACGAGGAGCGCTGAGCCATGCGCCTCGGCGTCATCTCCGATACGCACGGTCTCCTGCGTCCCCAGGTGTTCGATGTGTTCAAGGAAGTGGACCACATCCTTCACGCCGGGGATGTGGGCCCGGCGGAGATCCTGGCAGAGCTCGAAGCGATTGCCCCGGTGACGGCCGTCTATGGCAACACCGATGGCTGGGACCTCCGGGCGCGGCTACCACAGGTCGCATCAATCCGCCTCGACGGTTTCGACATCGTGGTGACCCACGGCGACCAGCTCGGCTCTCCCACACCCGAGAAGCTGAACGCCGCCTTTCCGGAGGCGGAGATCATTGTCTTCGGCCACACCCATCGACCTCTGCTCACGCTGGTCGACGTGGTGGTGACGGTGATGAATCCGGGCGGCGCCGGCCCGCAGCGTTTCGACCTGCCGCCCTCGGTGGGGATCATGGAACTGGAGGCGGGGATTCCACCGAGGGCGAGACTGGTGCCGATGCTGGACGGCTAGACGGACAGGGCGGACCGGACGGACTGGACGGACAGGGCGGACAGGACGGACAGGTGACAGCGGGTTAGCTTCGGTCCCCCTCGTCCGGCTCGTCCGCCTAAGAAGGATCCCTCTCCGGTGCCTGGTTCGCCGGGTTCATCCCGAAGCCGTTGATCCGGCCGCCGACAATCACCCAGCGGATCATGATCGGGTCGTCGAGATTCGTGTACTGGCCGGTACGCCAGTACTGTGTCTGGCCGTGCCGCTTCACAAATTCTTCCTTCAGAACCTTCTCCTCGAAGCCTGCCACGCTCATCAGCTGAGCCAGGTTCGACTTCAGTCCGTCGACAAACTCCGCCTTTGACTTCCATGCTGTCGTATCTGCCACATGCGCCCAGAGGCTGTCGGACTGGCCGTGGAAGAACCAGTCCGTGGCCTTGCGGCCGAGCTCGAGCGAATCCATTGGTGCAGCCGCTTGGGCTCCGAGGGGCGCGGCGGAGATGAGCGTGATGGCGCCAAGAGCAAGAAAGCGAAGCATGGGCGGCTCCAGATCGATGAGCGGCACCCTACGGGCGGCTGGATGCTTTGTTTCAAATGGCAACTGAGTCGAGGGTCGAGGGTCGCGAGGCTCGCCACGCGCTGTCATTGCGAGGAGGGCCAGACGGGCCCGACGAAGCAATCGAGTGGCCGCACACCAATGCCCGGGCGACCCGATTGCTTCGGGCGCTTCGCGCCCTCGCAATGACGCGCGGGTTTAGCATCGCATAGCCAGCAGCCAGCAGCCAGCAGCCAGCAGCCAGCAGCCAGCAGCCAGCAGCCAG
>DAIMFY010000431.1:0-2018 GCA_036724295.1 Gemmatimonadales bacterium
TCCTCCGGCGTGCGCTCGAGCCGGGGGAGCGATTCTGATGAGGCGAGCGTAATTTTGGTGCGGGCGGATGCGCCAGATCTGTTACTGTGCTGGAGTCCGCCGTCGTAGGTAGTCCAGCCGACTTTGGAGGTACTTGTGAGCCGCAGCCTGAACAAAGCCACCCTGATCGGGAATCTTGGCGCCGATCCCGAAGTGCGCAGCACCACCAACGGAGCGCGCGTCGCCACCATCTCGCTCGCCACCAGTCGCCGGTGGAAGGGCCAGAACGGGGAGTGGCAGGAAAAGACCGAATGGCACCGCGTAGTGGCCTGGAACAACCGTGGGTCCACTCTCGCGGACATCATCGAGAAGTACTGCAAGAAGGGCGACAAGCTCTACGTCGAGGGCAACATCGAGTACCGGACCTGGCAGGATCGGGAAGGCCAGACCCGCTACACCACCGAGATCAACGCACGGGAGATCATCCTGCTCTCGGGCAAGGGTGACGCCGGCGACTCGGCCCCGATGCCCGCCAAGGTGGGCGCCATGGCCAAGAGCGATGAATCACTCGACGACGTGCCCGACGCCCTCGACGCCGAGGACGACGACCTGCCCTTCTGAGCCGGTCTGTCGTTCTGCGCCGGTCGGGTGGTTTTGCCGGGGCCGGCGGCACGGTGGAGTTCATGTAACGCTGAAGGCTGAAGGCTGAAAGCTCTGGGGTGTAAGCCTTTAGCCTTCGGCCTTCAGCCTTATTCTCTCTGGCTCCCATCTTGCTTTGCCTTGCCCCGAAGCAGTCCCGTCCGGCACTCGGTATCCGTGGTAATGGAGAGACTCATGGCGCGACTTCCGATCGGCAGGCTCGGCCTGGTCCTGCTCGGGCTGGCTGGTGGAACCCAGGTCCTCGCAGCGCAGAATGCCAAGCCGGAGACCCATACGGTCAAGTCCGGCGACACCCTCTGGCAGCTGGCCGGCACCTATCTGGGCGATTCGTTCCTCTGGCCCGAACTCTACCGCATCAACACCGCTGTCGTTGAAGATCCGCACTGGATCTATCCCGGCGAGGTGCTGCGGCTGGTGGCCTCGGCCGACGTGACCGCGGTGCCCACGACTGACACCCCGCCGCCCGCGCCGATGGCAGTTGACCAGCCCTCGGCGCCGGCTGGCTCGGCCGCGCCTTCGACGCCGCCGGACACCCTTGGCCCCCGGGGCGAGGAGTGGAAGAAGTATTTCGCCAATCGCGATGACGCCATGCGCCAGGCGATCTCCGGCTACGGCGTCATGGAATACCGTCCGCTGCGCCAGGGCGAGTTCTATTCGTCCGGTTTCCTGACCGAGGGCCGCGACCTGCCGTTTGGCAGGCTGGTGGGTCCGGTCGAGCCGTCGCAGATCGGGGCCTCGGCCACGACACCGACTGTCCTGCTCTCGAACCGGGTGTATGTGCTGCCGCCCAAGGGTGCCGCCTACCGCGTCGGCGACTCACTTCTCGTAGCTGAGCTCGGTGGCGAGATCGCCGGCCACGGACGCATGGTGGTGCCGAGCGGCATGCTGCAGGTGACCGAAGTGGCCCCGGGCCGCACCGTGGCGCGGGTGATCGGCATGTATCATGAGATGACTGCGGGACAGGTGGTGCTGCCGCTGGAGCCCTTCACGCCCGGTGTCAGCCGCCCCGCGGTGCCTGTCAGCGACGGCGTCCAGGCACATGTCCTCGGTGGCCCGCTGCACCAGGTGCTGCGCGGCCCGCAGGACGTCCTGTACCTCGACAAGGGACGCCAGGACGGCGTCGCAGCCGGCGACATCTTTGAGATCCGCCAGACGGAAAAGCGCCGCGCCGATGGCGTGATCACGGCTCCCGATGTCATGGCGGTGGTGCAGGTGGTGCATGTGGGCGAGCGCACCGCCACCGTACGGATCCTGACCCTGACGGCGCCCGTCATCGCCAACGGCAGCGAGAGCCGCCAGGTCGCGCGCCTGCCATCCTGATCCCAGTTCCCCCGAGAGCGACGCGGCGTCCGGCCAAGGTGGCCGGCGCCGCGTTTCGC
>DAIMFY010000432.1:0-1981 GCA_036724295.1 Gemmatimonadales bacterium
GAGCGCGGCCTCATCTGGCTCGCCTCGGCAGGCGGTGACACCGACACCAATGCGGCGGTCGCTGGAGGACTGATGGGTGCCCGCGACGGCGAAGGGGCGATCCCGCCGCGCTGGCTCCATGCCATTGCCCAGCGCGATCGACTCATCACCCTGGCCGAACGGCTGATCGGAGTCCCCGCAACGGCGGCCGCATCCCGTGCGTAAGCAGGTTTTACCCCCTCTATCACTCTCAGTCGGAGTCAGTCCGCGATGCGCATACCTGCCTTGTTCGCTGCCACCCTGGTGCTGGCCCTGCCGCTCGAGGCGCAGACGGTCGATACCGCCGGTGCCGGTGCCATCATTTCACAGGCGATGGACCATTCCGAGGTCATGAAGACGGCCGAGTACATGACGGACGTGATCGGCCCTCGCCTCACCAGTTCGTCCGCCATGAAGCGGGCCAACGACTGGACACTCCAGCAGTTCAAGCAGTGGGGCCTTACCGGCCAGATCGAGCCCTGGACCTTCGGCGTGGCCTGGGAGCGCGGGCCCGTCACCGCCCGCCTGCTGGCGCCCTTCAACAGGCTGGTGACGGCGCACAGCTGGGCCTGGACCGCTGGCACCGGCGGGAAGGCCATGGCCGGCCCCGTGATCCGGGTGGATGCCGATGATGCCCAGTCCCTGGCCGCGCAGGCCGCGAAGCTCAAGGGCGCCTGGGTCATGCTGAATGATCCATCATCCATCTGGAATCCGGATGGCCCGCCGATGACCGCCGAGGATTCAGCGGCAATGCGCGAGGAGCGCGAGGCACGGCGTCGGCAGTTCCAGAATGCGGACACGTCGGCGGCGGGCCGGAAGGCGCGCCAGCAGTTTCGGGTGGACCTGCCCTATCTGCTCAAGAAGTACGGAGCGCTGGGTCAGCTGAGCGACGGCGGCAAGGAATTCGGGTTGATGACCATGAGTGGATCCCCATACAGCGTTTCGCCCTTTCCCCACCTCGTGATTGCGCACGAGGACTATGCGACGCTCTTCCGCCTGATCAAGCGGGGCGAGACGCCCCGGTTCGAGGCCAGCATCAGCAACACCCTCGGCACCACGCCCGTGACCCAGTGGAATACGGTGGCCGAGATCCGTGGCAGTGAGAAGCCGGATGAAGTCGTCATTCTCGGCGCCCATCTCGATAGCTGGGACCTGGGCACCGGCGCCACCGACAACGCCGCCGGCTCCGTGGTGGTCATGGAGGCGGCACGCGCGATCAAGCAGTCGGGATTGACCCCCAAGCGGACCATCCGCTTCGTCCTCTTCAGCGGTGAGGAAGAGGGGCTGCTCGGGTCAGCAGCGTATGCCGCGGCGCACGCCAAGGATCTGGACAAGGTGCAGGCCGTGCTGGTGCTCGACAATGGAACCGGCATGATCGTGGGCCAGGCGCTGCAGGGGCGGAACCAGGATGCGGGGCTGTGGAAGGACCTGCTGGCACCGGTCAATTCCCTTGGTGCCACGCGCGTCCGGGAAGGGAACAAGGGCGGGACTGATCACCTGTCATTCATTCCATACGGCGTACCAGCGTGGAATTTCGACCAGGAAAGCCGCGGCTACGGCCACACCCACCACTCGCAGGTGGACACGTATGATCATCTTGTGCCGGGTGACTTGAAGCAGGCCTCGGCGGTCATGGCCGTCACCGCCTTTGAACTGGCCAATCTGGCCGAGTTGCTGCCGAGAGGCGAGAAGCGTGACGTGACGCCGCGCCAGGTGGCTCAGCCGAGTGCGGGGTTGAAGTGAGGGATTAGGGGTTAGGGGTTAGGGGTTAGGGTTGAGAGTGGAAGCTTGGTGACGCCACCCTGGCCCCTAACCCCTAATCCCTGGCCCCTACCTCCACCACACACGTCGTCTCGAACCCACCCCGCACGTTGTAGATCGTTGTCACGGTGAGACGCCTGGCGGCCAGGGCCTGTTGCAGGTCCTCCGCCAGGCGCGCGGTGGCGTGCTCCTGGTAGATGCC
>DAIMFY010000433.1:0-1977 GCA_036724295.1 Gemmatimonadales bacterium
CCAGGCTGGTGATCTCGCGGACCACCTTGATGACCTGGATCTTCTTGGCGCCGCCCCCGGTCAGCACGACCGAGAACTCGCTCTGCTCCTCGACTACAGGCGCCGCGCCGGCCGCCCCCGCGCCGCCGGCGGGCATCGCCGCCACGGTCACGTTGAACTTCTCCTTGAACGCGTCGATCAGGTCGGCGAGTTCCACCACCGTCTTGCCCCCGATCGCCTCGAGGATCTCATCATTGCTCAGCGTCGTTGCCATTTCACTCTCTCCCCACGGTTAAGCAGCGGACGACTGCCGCTGGTCGCGAAGCGCCTCGAGGGCCGCGACAAACGAATACAGAACGTTGTTGAGCGTGCCGGCGAACTGGCCCAGGAGCACCTCCCGGGACGGGATCTCGCCCAGCCGCTTGATGTATGCCGGTGCCACAGCCGCGCCGTCGACGTACCCGGCCTTTACCGTGGGCTTCTCGAACTCCCGGGCGAACTCGGTGATCACCTTGGCCGCCGCCAGTGCGTCGGTGGAGAGCACGAGCCCGGTGGGGCCCGTCAGGTGTTCATCGAGGCTGGGAATCTCGCTGGCCGCCAGCGCCCGGCGTGCCAGGGTATTCTTGACCACCACATAGGTGACGCCCGCCTCGCGCATGCGGCGCCGGAGTTCGGTCATCCGCAATACGTTGAGCCCGCTGAAATCGGTGACGTAGACGTTGGGCGACGCCTTGAGCTGCGCCGTCAACGCCTCGACCGCTGTCTGCCGTTCTGTCTTGCTCATCGGTACCCCGCCATGTCCAGCCGGACGCCCGGCCCCATGGTGCTCGAGATCGTCGCCGAGCGCAGGTACATCCCCTTGGCTGCGCTGGGCTTGGCCCGGACGATGGTGTCCATGAAGGCCTGCACATTCTGGCTGAGCTGCTCGGCCGTGAAGGAGGCCTTGCCCACCGGCGCGTGCACGTTGCCGGTCTTGTCCACCCGGAACTCGATCTTGCCGGCCTTGATCTCCCGGACCGCCTTGGCGACGTCCATGGTGACGGTGCCGGCCTTGGGATTCGGCATCAGGCCGCGGGGACCGAGGATCCGGCCCAGCGCGCCGAGCTGGCCCATCATGTCCGGCGTGGCGACGATGACGTCGCAGTCGAGCCAGCCATCCTTGAGCTTCTGCAGGTACTCGGGGCCGACGAAGTCGGCGCCCGCCGCCTGTGCTTCCGCCGCCCGGTCGCCCTGGGCGAGCACCAGCACGCGCACCGACTTGCCGGTGCCATGGGGCAGCACCACGGTGCCACGCACCACCTGGTCGGCGTGCCGCGGGTCCACGCCGAGCCGGACGGCGACATCTACCGTCTCATCGAACTTGGCGGTGGCGCCTTTCTTCACCAGCTCCACGGCATCGGGCACCGAGTACTCGCGGGCCCGGTCCAGGGTGCCGACGGCGGCACTGAATCGCTTGCCATGCGTTTTCATCAGTCGGCCACCTCCAGCCCCATGGAGCGGGCGGTCCCGGCCACCATGCGCATGGCGCTCTCGATGTCCGACGCGTTGAGATCGGCCATCTTGATCTCGGCGATCTTGCGGAGCTGCGCGCGCGTCACCGAGCCGACCTTGGTCCGGTTGGGCGCGGCGCTCCCCTTGTCCAGCGACGCTTCCTTCATGAGAAGGTTTGCCGCCGGGGGCGTCTTGGTGATGAACGTGAAGGTGCGGTCGGCGAAGATCGTCACGACCACGGGGATCACCATGCCGGCCTGGCTCTGCGTGCGCGCGTTGAACTGCTTGCAGAACTCCATGATGTTGACACCATGGGGGCCCAGCGCGGTGCCCACCGGCGGCGCGGGGTTGGCCGCTCCTGCCGGGCACTGCAGCTTCACCTGTGCGGTGATTTTCTTGGCCATCTACTTCTCCTCGTAATGGTTGCGAGGCCACCAGATCCCTCGGGCGTTGCCCTCGGGACGCTCGCTGCGCTCGCGCCTGCCGCGATGACCCGCGCGGTCGCGG
>DAIMFY010000434.1:0-1972 GCA_036724295.1 Gemmatimonadales bacterium
TCGAGGTCGCCAAAATGCTGGGCCCAGGTCACGCCACGCACCCCGCCTTGAGGAAAACTTCCGCGCGCGGGTATCGTTGTCGCCTGGGAAGCGCACAACCACGTATCATGAGCGGTGGTCCATGACCCGCGAGGGTGAGGTTGGCAGAAGCTAGTCCGGCCCGGAAGGGCGAGCAAGAGCGTCGCATTACGACGGCCGACATCCTGAGCGTGCTGCGCGTACCAATGGCGCTCGCGTTCGTTATCGTTCCCGACCAGCTCGTGCGCCTGGCAATTCTTGTGGCGGCGGCAGCGAGCGACCTGCTCGACGGCCCCATCGCCCGCCGCTTCGGGGCTTCGCGGTTCGGGGCGTTCATCGATCCGCTGGCGGACAAGCTCTTCATGGGTTGCGCCTTCGGGGTGGTGGCTGTCTCCGGCCGGCTGGAACCGTACGAGATCGTCGGCGTGCTGTTGCGAGACCTGGCTGCAGCCGTGGCGTTCGTGACGACGATGGTGAGCGGCCGGCCCTCCGCCATTCCGGCACGTGCCGGTGGCAAGGCGGTCACCGTGATGCAGGTGCTCACCCTGCTCGCGTTCCTGCTGGACTCCGAATTCCTGCGGCCGATGGCGTGGGCCACCGCGGCGGTCGCGCTCTACGCCATCTGGGACTACCAGCGCGTGGCGTCGCAGGCTCGCCAGCGCCTCGGTCAATAACCTCCACGGACGGTCATGATGTCATCCACGCGTGATGCAGAACTAACCTGGGAAGGCAAGCTTCTTTTCCGCGGCGGGGCGCCGGGGAAGCCCACCAGCCTTCTTGATGGCAATTCGGAAGAAGCACCGAGCCCGGTGGTGGCGCTGCTCCTGGCTGGGGCTGCCTGCGCCGCAAGCGACACTGTGCTGATCCTGGAAAAGATGCGGGTCGACCTCACCTCGTTACGGGTGCTGGCGCACGGGGTTCGTCGTGATCAGCAGCCGCGCCGGTTCGAGAAGATCCACTACACCTTCGAGATGGCCGGCGATGGGCTGGACATGCTCAAGGCCGAGCGGGCGGTGAACCTCTCCGTCGAGAAATACTGCTCGGTGCTGGCCTCACTCGCGCCCGATATCGAAGTGACGCATGAGATCAGGCTGGTCTAGTCACGAAAGCACGAAAGACACGAAAACACGAAAGCGTCGTGGGTCATGAGTTGTGAGCTTGCGCGTCCCGCGCCTCAGGTCCCACGCCCAGCCCGGAATTTTCGTGTCTTTCGTGCTTTCGTGATTCCCTGGCTGGCCCTGTGCACGCTGCCCGTCATGCTCAGTGCCCAGGCGCCGCGGGAGTTCGGCGTCGAAGGCATGGCGCTGCTGCGCGATTCATCACTCGTCGGCGGGGCGGTGTATGGGGGCATGCGCGTGAGTCATCGCATGCGCGTGGGGCTCACCGCGGCGCTCGGCGGCGGCGAGGGTGGCCTGGGTGCGCGGGGCGAACTCGCCGGGCACTTCCTGCTCAATCCGGAACTGGAGAACGGGGTGGGGCTGTACGGTGGCGGTGGACTGGCCCTGGAACGGCGCGGTGATACGCGGGGCTACCTGGAGCTGATTCTGGGGGCGGAAACCAATCCTGGCGCCACCAGCGGCTGGATGCTGGAAGCCGGGTTCGGCGGGGGCGTCCGCCTAGCGCTCGGCTGGCGGGCGCGCTGGTTTCCTGAATGACGCGGCCGGGAAGCAGGGGCGGCCCGCAGGCCACCCCACTTCCCGGCCTTCGACGTTACGCGGCGGTGATCAGGCGCTGCCGACGGGTTCGGGCCGTCGCACCGGCTGGCAGTACCGCTCGCCCAGCACCCGCAGCTGGCTCAATTCCTCGTCCGTCAGCTCTTCATACCGGTCCGTGAGATACCCCATGGTATCGTCGAACCAGTCCTTCTGGTGCTCCGGCAGCGCATCAATGACACCGCAACGGAGAATGTGGCTGAACAGCTCGTCCCGTGCCTGCTCGAATACGGAGGGGGACG
>DAIMFY010000435.1:0-1316 GCA_036724295.1 Gemmatimonadales bacterium
CGGACAGCATCGGTTATCATCTCTCCGGTGAGTGGTCCGCCAAAGTTAGAAGGGCATGGGGTGTGAGGCATAGGGCCTGGGTGGACGCGGGACGCCACGCTCGCGACCTCTCGAGCCCCATGCCTCATGCCCCCTCGTATGCCCGCTTCAACTTCGCAATATCCAGCTTCTTCATCTGCATCACCGCGGTCATGGCGCGTTCGGTGCCAGGCGTGACGCCATGCGCAAACATCTCCTTCATGCCGGTCGGCACCACCTGCCAGGAGAGCCCGAACCTGTCCTTGAGCCAGCCGCAGACCTGCGCCTTGGGATCGCCGCCCGCGCCCAGCTTCTCCCAGTAGCGGTCCAGCTCCTCCTGGGTTTCGCAGTAAAGCTGGAACGAGACCGCTTCGTTGAACGTGAAGACTGGTCCGCCGTTGAGCGCCGTGAACGGCTGGCCGTTGAGCTCGAACTCCACGACCATCACGGAGCCCGGAGGGCGTCCGTGGGTTTCCTTGCCCGCTTCACCGTATCGGGCGACGCTCACGATCCTCGAGTTGGGGAAGATGCTGATGTAAAACGCAGCCGCGTCTTCAGCCTGGTCGTCAAACCAGAGGCAGGGCGCGATGGGATGAAGTGTGGCCATGGGAGGCTCCGTTGGTGGTCGACGGTCAACGGTCGACGGTCGACCGTTGGAGCGGAATCACCACGCAACGCGGCCAGGCTGCGAGTGTCAAGAGAGCGGGACGAGCCGTGTGGATCAGGCCAACGGCAGCTTCAGCGAGTTATCGTCCGGACTGAGCAGAGAAGGTGGCTCACGATACGCGTAGTTCAGCCGCCAGCTGGCGAGCGCAATCGCCAGGATAGGGAGGCCAAGAAAGAGAAAACCGGAGCCGAGTATCGCACCGGCGAGCGCCGCGAGCACGCAGGCACTCATCGGTTCCACGACCGCGCGCCACAGCGGCACACGGGGCAGGGCAGACCACATCACGATCGGGCCAATCACCGCTCCCATGACGCCGAGCACCCGCATGTTCCAGATGTAATTGGCCAGCGTTGCTGGAGGTGCTCCACCGACAATCTTGCCGAGCCAGGTGATCGGAATCGACACCAGGGCGCCGGCAATCCCGCCCAGCAGGCATACCGCGAGGATGATGTGCCATCTTGATCCTGGCCTGAGCTTCATGATGACGGCCCCCTGTTCGATGTGCGCCGCGATCTTCATTAGCTCCCCTCCTTGTCCTCCGCCCGCGCCGCGACCGTTCCGCTGGACACGACCGTGCGTACACCCGGCAGGTGCTTGAGAAACGCCACGAGTCCGGCCATGTCTTCCGCCG
>DAIMFY010000435.1:1326-1943 GCA_036724295.1 Gemmatimonadales bacterium
CACCACCAATTCGATCGCTTCCTCGGTTGGGCTCGACCCTGTCAGGGCCCGGATCTGGCGAACCGGGACGTTGGCCTTGGCCACCGCGTTCTCCACCTGGATGCGCGATGTCGCCGAAGGGTCCAGTCGCACAATCACCGACTGCAGCTCGCGATGGCCCGCGAAGAGCCGGCGCTCCAGCGGCTTGAGACCGAGCAGGATCAGCAGGATGAGGGCCGTTGCGGCGATCGCCGGAAAATACAGCCCACCTCCGACTGCGAGCCCGATCGCCGCCACCGCCCAGAGGCTCGCCGCCGTGGTGAGTCCCCGGATGACCTCCTGCCGCAGCAGGATGGTGCCGGCGCCGAGGAAGCCGATGCCGCTCACCACCTGCGCCGCGACACGCGAGGGATCGAGCGAGACACCGGGAGTGTTGACCACGCCGGCGAACCCGTACGCCGACACGATCATGACCAGGGTCGAGCCGACGCTCACCAGCATGTGGGTGCGGAGTCCCGCGGCCCAGAGCAGGCGTTCGCGCTCAAGGCCGATCACGCTGCCGAGCGCGGCGGCCAGGAGCAGGCGGATGACGACTTCAGAGGGTGGGAGCATGATGGGCTCGGGACTCGAGACTTGGG
>DAIMFY010000436.1:0-1929 GCA_036724295.1 Gemmatimonadales bacterium
CGCATCATCTGCAAGCGCAATCCCAAGCACAAGCAGCGGCAAGGCTGATCATGGCGCGTATCGCAGGCGTGGACCTTCCGCGCGAGAAGCGCGTCGAAGTCGCCCTCACGTACATCTACGGGATCGGCCGCCCCACCAGCAGCCGCATCCTGGGCGAAACCGGCGTAAGCCCCGACACGCGGGTCCGGGACCTCTCGGACAACGAAGTGGCTCGGCTGCGCCAGATCATCGAGCGCTCGGTCAAGGTGGAGGGGGCTCTCCGCACCGAGATCGCGATGAACATCAAGCGTCTGATGGACATCGGGAGCTATCGCGGGATCCGTCACCGGCGGGGCCTGCCGGTCCGCGGCCAGCGGACCCATACCAACGCGCGGACCAAGAAGGGCCCGCGGCGTGCCATTGCCGGCAAGAAGAAAGTGACCAAGAAGTAAATGACCGCACCCGCTCCAGCGAAGGCGCCGAGCGCCAAGCGCGCCAAGAAGGTCGTCGAGTCCGAGGGCATGGCCCACATCGCGGCGACGTTCAACAACCTGCTCATCACGATCACCGACCTGAAGGGCAACACCCTCGCGTGGGGATCGGCGGGCAAGGCCGGCTTCAAGGGCTCGAAGAAGTCCACGCCGTTCGCCGCCACCGTGGCGGCCGAGAACTGCGGGCGCGAGGCCATGAACCTGGGTCTCCGGCGCGTGCATGTGCGAGTGCAGGGCCCGGGGAGCGGGCGGGAGTCCGCCATCCAGGCGCTGGCATCGGTGGGGCTCCGGGTCGTGTCCATCCGCGACGTGACTCCGATCCCCCACAACGGCTGCCGTCCGCCGAAGAAGCGGCGGGTCTGATCCATGTCGCGCTACGTCGGACCGAGTTGCCGCCTCTGCCGCCGCGAGGCCACCAAGCTCTTCCTCAAGGGCACCAAGTGCCTCACCGAGAAGTGCCCGGTGGAGCGGCGCGCCTATCCGCCGGGCCAGCACGGCCAGACCGGCGGCCGTCCGCGCAAGGCGTCGGAATATTCCAAGCAGCTGCGTGAGAAGCAGAAGGTGAAGCGCATCTACGGCCTCACCGAGCGCCAGTTCCGGAATACGTTCGACGGCGTCATCCGCGAGCCGGGCGTGAAGGGCACCAACCTGCTCATCGCGCTGGAGAGCCGGCTGGACAACATCGTGCACCGGATGGGCTTCGCCTCCAGCCGCAAGGCCGCGCGGCAGCTCATCGCGCACGGGCACGTCGAAGTCAACGGCCACCGGGTGGATGTGCCGGCCTACCGGGTGCTCCCGGGCCAGGAGGTCCGCATGGCGCCGGCCAGCCGCGAGCTGGTGGCGGTAAAGCTGGCCCAGGAGGCCGCCACCCGTGGACAGCCCGTGTCCTGGCTGTCGGTGGACGCCGACAAGGCCGCCGGCCGCATGGTCGAGCGCCCGACCCGTGAGGCCATCCCGATCAACGCGCAAGAACAGCTCATCGTCGAGCTCTACTCGAAGTGACCATGACCATTGATCTGACCGGGTTGGTCCGCCCGCACCTCGTCGAGATGACGAAGCGGGACGACAACCCCAATGCCGCCGAGTTCCGTCTCCAGCCGCTGGAGCGGGGGTTCGGCTACACGCTGGGCAATTCGCTCCGGCGCCTGCTGCTCTCCTCGCTCCGGGGCAGCGCCGTGTGGGGCTTCCGCCTCGACGGCGTCGTCCACGAGCACCAGACCGTCCAGGGCGTCCTCGAGGACGTGCACCAGATCGTGCAGCGCCTGAAGGCGCTCACCCTCGTGCTCGCGGAGGACGTGGACGAGGCCGTGCTGCACATCCGCCGCGAGGGCGCGGGTCCGGTCTACGCACGGGACATCCAGGAGCACGGCTCGGTCATCGTCAAGAATGCCGACCACCTGCTGTTCACCCTCCAGGACGACCGCGAGGTCAACATGGAGCTGTACGTGAACAAGGGCCG
>DAIMFY010000437.1:0-1928 GCA_036724295.1 Gemmatimonadales bacterium
TCCTGGGCGGTGAGGCCCTGGGTGGCGAGCACCGCGGCAAACGCCTCGGGCCACGGCTGGTTGCGGATCTCGGCCGAGACTTCGCCCTTGATATCCTTGCCAAGGACGATGTTGCGGCCGCTGAAGGCGGCAAAGCCCGCGACCACGTCGGCGATGCTGGCGCGATCCCAGCTCACGGTAATCCGCGGCTCGTCATTGAACACCGGCCTGGCAGTGGTGCGGGGCGACTCGAGCGTCACTTCGCTCGACGCCGTCACCACGCGCACCGGGCTGTCCACCATGGGCTCGGGTGTGGCAAGCGCGGCCGGCGTCATCGACGACCAGCTCAGGAAGGTGCGCGGCGCGGCAAAGACGACGCGGATGGCGTCACCGTCGCGCTGGACGGTGTAGTCCTTGAGCGCATCCAGGTCCAGCACGATACGCACCACATTGGGCGCGTACTGGCTGTAGCGGATGTTGCGCACGCCAGCCCGGTTCACGCCGTCGTACGCCGCTTCCGGCGCCGAGAGCGATGCGCCGGTCACGTCGAGTACCAGGCGCGCGGGATTCTGCAGCACAAAGTCTTTCACGTCCACCGAGCCGCGGATGCCGATCACAACCTCGGCGCGGCCGGCAGCGGGCTGGAGCGTCACGGCGGTGACTTCTCCGCCCTGGGGCACCTTCGCCCGGGCGGGCGGCGTCAGGGACACCGCCAGCGCCAGCGCGAGCAGGGAGCGAATCAGGACCTTCATGGCGTCATATCCTCCTGCTTGCGCAGCGAGAGAGTCTCCTGCCGTTCAAACCCGAAATCCTCGATCTGGAACGTCACATCCTTGGTCTTGATGCTGGCAACCTGCATGCGGCCCAGGCTTTCTCCCTCACGCAGCATGTAGCGCTTGCCGGAATCCTTCTCCCGCAGGACCGCCACGCTGCTGGTCACACCGCCGCTCCGGCTCTCATAGATGGCCACGAGCTGGAGGTTGTCGATCGAGGGCCCGGTGGCCTTGAGCGACACCAGCGAGGCGAAGGGATCGCGCGTGCCGCCCCCGTACTCGAAGGTCTCGCGCTGCACCGCGTTCTCGACCGGCGGCGCGGCAATGGCACCCGATGTGGCGGTTGCCGTCGTCGTCGCGGCGGCGGCCGCCGCGGTGCTGCCCTTGGCCTTGCGCACACTGTCACGCACGGCGCTGATGTTCACCGCGTTCGCGGCATCGTCCTCTTTGGCACCGCCGCAACCCGTCACCACGAGGGCCGCCAGCAGGCTCAGGAGCAGGGTCTTAGGTCCCACTGGTCGATCCCTCCAAGCTGCCGGATTTCACGAAGGTCCGGATCTGGAACTTCGCTTCGAGCAGGGCACCGGTCGAATCGCCCAGTGCGGCCGCTGATGCATTGTTCGCCACGGCGACATCCACATCCTGCGGCACGATGATCCGCTGCAGGCTGGCCACGTCGCTGAGGAACTCGCCGATCTGGTCATAGTGACCGATGACCGAGATCTGGTACTTGTAGGTGTTGAACGGCACCGGCCCATCTTCGACTGGCAGCGGCACCACCTGGGCCAGGGTCACTCCGCGGATCTTGGCGCGGGTGGACATGTCATCCAGGAGGTTGGGCACCTCGTTGCGCTCCGGCACCAGCCGGCGCAGCAGCGCCAGGCTTGCCCGGTGCGCCTCGAGCTTCTTGCGCACATCCTCGGCGGTGCCGCGGGCCAGCTCGCGCTTGGCACTGTCGATCTGCGCCTCGAGCGTGGTCAGCGTGTCCTGCATCGCCACGGCTTCCGCCTTCCGGGCGCTGACGCCGGGAAAGCCCAGGCTCGAGACGACGCTGCCGGTGTAGCCCATGTAACCCACGATCACGGCCAGCAGGCCGATCAGGATGGGCGTCGATTTCTGGTTTGCGCTGGCCATGACTTACCTCACCGACTCGCTGAGGGGCACCGTGCGGATGTA
>DAIMFY010000438.1:0-1918 GCA_036724295.1 Gemmatimonadales bacterium
GGCGTCTCCGGCTTCGTGCTTCCCAACAGCAGGGTGGACGTGCTGCTCACCATGGCGGCGCCGACGGGAGCCAAGGAGCAGACCACCAAGATCATCATGCAGGACGTGAAGACCCTGGCGGCCGGCACCACCATCCAGCAGGACAAGGAAGGGAAGCCGCTCGCCGTGCCGGTCATCACCCTGCTCGTCAGCCCCGAGCAGGCGGAGACGCTGGCGCTGGCCTCCCAGCAGGGACGGATCCAGCTGGCACTCAGGAGCGCGCTTGATACCGCCACCATCACAACTCGCGGCACCCGCGTGAGCGCGCTGATGGGCAATGTGGCCCCGGCACCCGGTCGCCGGCGCAGTGCGCCGGCGCGCACCGGCCCGCCGGTACCCACGCCCACGACGGTGGAAGTCTATCGCGGCGGCCAGCGGTCGCTGGAAAAGTTCTGAGACGGTTGGACAACCCTAAACACTGGTGAGCCCTGTGCCCGACTCTCTCGTTCGCCGCACCTCGAGACTCTTGACCGTCTTGACCGCCTCGACCGTCTTGACCGTCTTGTCCGTCTCGTCCGCCCTGGCCCAGCGCGTCCTCACCCAGCCCCAGCAGGTGATCTCGGTCTCGAAGGGTGCCAGCGCGCTGCTGCAGAACGGACAATCCATCATCCGGATCACGGTGGGTGATCCGGCAGTCGCCGATGCCCTGGTGGTGAGCCCCACCGAGGCGGTGATCAACGGCAAGGCGCTCGGTTCCACCACCCTGCTGGTCTGGGACAACCAGACCCAGCCGCGCATCTACTCGGTCGAGGTGACGGCCGACGCGCCGGCGCTGCAGCGCTACATCAAGGCGCTGCTGCCGGATGAAGACATCACGGTAAGCTCCAGCGGCAACACGGTGACCCTCAACGGCTCGGTCAAGGATCCCTTTACGGCTGCTCGTGCCGTCAAGCTCGCCGAGACCAGCGGTGCCACCGTCATTGACAACCTGTACACACCGCCGGCCCAGCAGGTGATGCTGAAGGTGCGCTTTGCCGAAATTGCGCGCAGCGTCACCAAGGACTGGTCCAGCCAGCTCTCCACGCTCAATCCCCACAAGCTGAGCGACAAGGGCGACTGGTCGGGAAGCACCGCCACCGATGGGACCATCTCGTTCCTGCTGGACAACGGGACGTCCAACATCTCGGCGCTGATCACGGCGGCCAAGGCCAAGGGCGATTTCCGCGAGCTGGCCGAGCCCAACCTGATGACCCTGCCGGGCCAGGAGGCCTATTTCCTGGCGGGCGGCGAGTTCCCCTTCCCGATGGTGCAGAGCGCGGCCCAGGCGAGCCAGGTGACCATCACCTTCCGTGAGTACGGCATCAAGCTCCGCTTCACGCCCACCATCCAGCGGAACGGGGCCATCCGGCTCAAGCTGGCGCCGGAAGTGTCGTCGCTCGACTTCGCCAACGCACTGGTGATCTCCGGCTTCGAGATTCCGTCCATCCTCACCCGGCGGGCCGAGACCAACGTGGAACTGCGCGAGGGCCAGTGGCTGGCCATCGCGGGGCTGATGGATAACAACATGACCAACAACGTGACTAAGATTCCCATCCTGGGTGACCTCCCCATTCTGGGAGAGCTGTTCAAGTCACGCGGGATCCGGCAGAAGCGCACCGAGCTGCTGGTGCTGGTGTCGCCGGTGCTGGTCACGGCCAGCGACAGCGCGCCGCCGGTACCCACCGCCGAGCCGTCGGCATGGGGTATGGACGGGTCGCTGACGAAGCCGATCAAGCGGTAGGGGCGCGGCACGCCGCGCCCTCGAATGCCGGGCCGGATCGGGATGCCATGGGGCGGCCGCAGGCCGCCCGTACACGCGTCTCGCGTCCCGAGTCCCGAGTCCACCATGGGCGCATGTCGTGGCCCGAACGTATCGCCTGCGGAGGCAGGTATGCGGAAT
>DAIMFY010000439.1:0-1912 GCA_036724295.1 Gemmatimonadales bacterium
TCTACTCGCTGACGAGCAGCATCGCCTTCTCCAACTACCAGTTTGCCTCGGTGGACGGATCGCTGTTCGACCGCAACGTGACGACGTCCTCCTTCGACGTGCCGCACAAGATCACCATCAGCGGTACGGCCAACCTGCCGTACCACAGCCAGTTCTCGCTCATCTACCAGGGCTTCTCCGGAACGCCCTATGGCTGGACGGTGGGCAGCGACGTGAATGGCGACGGGATCAGCGGCAACGACCTCCCGTACGTCCCCTCGGCGGATGGCAGCGACATCACCCTGGCGGACCCGACCCAGCTCGCCGACCTCAACGCCTTCATCGACGGCCAGGACTGCCTGTCTTCGAGCCGGGGCCACATTCTGGCGCGGAATTCCTGCCGGAACCCGTGGAGCAACCTCGTCAACACCCGGCTGGCCACTTCGCTGCCGCTCATGAGCGGCCACGCGGTCGAGCTCTCGTGGGACATCTTCAATGTCCTGAACATGTTCGACAACGAGTGGGGCGCCTTCAAGCAGGTGAGCGGTTTCGAGGAAGGCCCGTCCTTCCTCCGCTCGGTCGGCTACGACGTGGCCAACAACCGGCCCATCTACAACTTCTCACCACCCGCCGCCGACCAGATCGTCAAGACGGTGCGGGGTCCCAACTCCTCGCGCTGGCGGATGCAGTTCGGGGCGAAGTATTCCTTCTAGGGATTAGGGATTAGGGGTTAGGGCATGACGGAAGGGGCCGGGACTCGCACTGAGTTCCGGCCCCTTCTCGCTACTCCGTAGCCCCTGATCCCTGGCCCCTAACCCCTATGATCTTACCCTGTCCATCAACACCAGCCCCGCCACCAGGAACAGGGCATTGGGCATCCATGCCAGCAGGGTAGGGTTCATCACGTTCTTGTCACCCATGGCGGTCACGATCGAGAAGAGCAGGATGTAAATCACCGTGGCGGCGAGGCTCACGCCAATGCCGAAGGCCGTGCCCGAGCGCGGCGCCGCCATGGCGAGGGGAGCACCGAAGATGGCGATGATCAGGCAGGCCACCGGTATCGAGATACGCTGGGCCCGCTGGACCTCGAGCTTCCCGGTAGGGCTGCCGGCCCGGCGCACCGCATCGATATAGCGCCCCAGTTCCGCGTACCGCATTGCTTCAGGCGCCTTGTTCTCGACCAGCAGGTCTTCCGGATCCTGGGAGAATTCCGCGAGCTGCATCCGCGTGAAGTTGAACGTGGCCAGCCGGCCGGGACTGCCGAGGACCCGGCTCTGGCCGTTCCAGAGCGTCCAGCGTGCCGTCGAATCTGCCCAGGTGGCGCTGTCGGCGCGCACGATGAGGGTAGGGTACTCGTCACCGGTGCCGGCTCGCTCCAGGACCAGGTCCCGCAGGGTGTGGGAGGCCACGTCCAGCACCCGGATGGCATACATCCACCCCTCGTCGGCGCGGAAGACGAAGTTGTAGCGACCGCCGGTATTGATCGTGGACGGGTCCTTCTGCAGCGCCACCTGGCGGGCGCTCGCCGTCACCGCCAGCTCCCCCACCACGATGGCGAGGGCCGAGGCGCCAATCGAGGCCAGGAAGAGCGGGAGCACCAGCCGCTGGAAGCTGGCGCCGCCTGCCTTCGCGGCAGTGAGCTCCGAGTGCCGCGCCATGTTGCCGATGGTGAAGATGGTGGCGAACAGCACCGCCGCCGGCATGACCTGCGAGGTCCACGCGGGAATCCCGTAGATGTAGCTGATGGCGATCTGCTGGATCGAGAGTCCCTTGACCAGGAGATCATGGAGATCCTGGATCATCTCCGAGACCACGGCCACGATGGGGAACCCGATGGCGGTCACGACGAAGAGCTTGATCCACGAGCGCAGGACGTACCGGTCGAGCAGCCGGATCATGCCGCCGCCCGCCGGCGCAGCCGGCGCCAGCGCTC
>DAIMFY010000440.1:0-1911 GCA_036724295.1 Gemmatimonadales bacterium
AGGCAGAGGTCTCTGGTTCGAGTCCAGAAACGCCCACCACCCCCAACCCTCGAGTGGAGCACCGCCGTGTCCGACGTCGACCCGCACGCTCCACCGGCTCCCGAGCGCCCGATGGGCATCCTCGACGCCCCGAATGAGGGCCGCCAGCTCCATGCCACCCTGGGCGGGATCGTCTACGCACGCCATCCGTCGCGTACGCACCTGGTCACGGCGGCCGATGATGCCGCCGAGGTGGTGAATCGATACGCCGGCGCGCTCGACGACAGCGTTCGGCTGGTCGCGGTCAGCGAGCGCATGGTGGCCATCACCCAGGGTCGCTCGCACCGCATGGTCGACATCCGTGCCGGCCGCCTGGCCCGCCTGCTGGTCCGATACGTGACCCGCCCGGGCTACGGCATCGGCCTGGGCACGCCGGAGACGATGCAGCTGGCGATCGACGAGGTGGGCGCGCCGCGCATCCTGCTGGCGGCGGCGGTCAGCGCCGTGACCAAGCCGTTCGGCGTCCACGGTCTCTTCTACCGCATCGCCGGTCCGCAGGCGGCGGCCATCGACGGGCCGACGTCGTACACCATCCCGCCCTATAACCAGTCCGCGACGCTCGGGCCCAGCGACCCCGACGGCGCGGCTCGCCGCATCGCCGCGGAGATCGGCAAGCCCGTGGCGATCATCGACGCCAACGACGCCGGCTGCAACGTGCTGGGCTCGAGCCCCGGCATCGACACACGGTTCGTGATGCGCCTCTTCGCCGACAATCCGCTCGGCCAGGCCCGCGAGCAGACGCCGATCTGCGTGGTCCGCGAGGTGAGCTGGCCACCGGAACGCGAGCTGCCGCCGGAGCCACGCCGGCGCCTGACGCCTCCCTGACTTTCGGCGGGTCGTGAAGCAGGTCGCCGACTTGCGCCTGGCGCGCCTGCATGTGGCGCAGCGAGCTTTGCTCAACCTGCGACACGATCGTCCGGTGCCCGGCTTTGACCGGGCGTGCGCCGGCAGGATACGATGCCGCGGCCGTGGGGATGTAGCTCAGCTGGGAGAGCACCTCCTTTGCAAGGAGGGGGTCAGGGGTTCGAGTCCCCTCATCTCCACCACGTCAGCCACCGCCGGCGTCACGGTCGACGCCCCGCGAGCCGGTGCTGCGGTCGCCGATCTCGTTTGACCTTCCGTGAGGCGGGTGCTACAGTATCGATCGCTCTCGCGGGAGGTCCCGAATTCACCGGGCCCGGCCCGCGATCGTTGTGACAAGCCCCAATGAAACCGTCTCTCCTCTGACCGCTGCGCACGACGCTCGTGGTGCTCATCGGTCAGCGAACAGACGCTGAGCGAACCTTAAGAATCGAAGACTGGAAGCATCGATTTCGTCGAGGATAATTCCGACACAAGATCGCGTTCACGGCCAGCCACGTGCTAGCCGCGTGAACGTTAGGTCAAGCTACTAAGAGCGTGTGGTGGATGCCTTGGCGCCAAGAGCCGATGAAGGACGTGGCAGGCGACGAAATGCTTCGGGGAGCTGCGAGCAAGCGTTGATCCGGAGATGTCCGAATGGGGAAACCCACCTGGGGTAATGCCCGGGTACGCCCGACCGAATACATAGGTCGGGACGGGGAAACCGAGGGAACTGAAACATCTAAGTACCTCGAGGAGAAGAAAGTATTCCGTTAGTAGTGGCGAGCGAAAGCGGAGAAGCCCAAACCGCGGTTGCGTGACAGGTCGCAGCCGTTGCAATCGCGGTGTTGTAGGGCCGGACAGCAGGAGCTGCGATTCCTGCAGAGAGTTACAAATCGGATCGCTAGCACAAGCGGCATGGAAAGGCCAGCCATAGAGGGTGACAGCCCCGTAAGCGAAAGCGTTCCGACTCTCGACCGTGTCCCTGAGTACCACGTGGAAGGTCTCTCATGTGGGAAACCGGGCGGACCA
>DAIMFY010000441.1:0-1907 GCA_036724295.1 Gemmatimonadales bacterium
TCGGCGGCGATTTGCCATTGGGGCTGGCTACCAGCCGGCACGGGCATGGGACACGGCAGGTGCCCCGGGTATGCCTGCCACGGTACGGCCGTCACCACGGGATCGAAGGCAGGCAACAACTGGTGATACAGGTCGTGGCGCTGAAGCCAGTCGATGGGAATTCCCTGCGCAACCCGGACGAAATCGGCGTCGAAAAACGGCAGCTGGTGCTCGAGGCGACACAGATCGATGACATCAAAGTAGGCATGCAGCTGGGCCCGGGTCGCGTTGGTGAGCAGATAAAGATCCATCAGGCGACCGGGATCCTCCGGCCGGAAACGGCCCAGTTCGGCACGAATCCCATCACGCGTCGCCGACGCAAGCGCTTCGCGGTGCACCGGCCGGAACAGGCGCCCCGGTACCACAGCGCCCTTGCGCCGAATGTAACCGTCGGCCGCTGCGCCAGGATTGCCGGACCTGCAGTGTTCGAGATAGTCGGGCCACACGTTTCCCTGTCCGATGATTGCTGATCCGCCGAAGCCCGCCCACACCAGCGCCGGGCGCTCCGGCTGGAGTCCGTCAGCCGCCGGGAGAGCGAGTGCGCGCGAAGCCATGTCGGGGTAAGCGTCGTCCAGGCCGGCGCGGTACGGATGCGACTCGTGGGTGGTCCCTGCAGCGTCGGCGAAGAGCTGGCCGAGAGCCTGATCGAGAGAACCCTCGAGCGAAAAATTCAGCGTTCGCACCTGCAGGCCCTCGGATCGAAGCGTGGCTACGACGAGCCGCGAGTCGAGGCCCCCGCTGAGGAATGCCGCGGTCGCGTGATCACACCGCATCCGGCGCCGCACCGCAGTCACAAACGCCGCATGCAGCGCCTGGACCGCCAGATCGCGACTGGCAAACCTGACAGGCACTTGATCCCAGCGCTCGGCGACGTGCGAGCCGTCGTGCGCCGGTGTAAACGACAGGCACTCGGCCGCGCCCAGCAGCCGCACACCTCGATACTGGCTTCGTCCCTGGAGCGGGGCCTTGAGGAGCAGGAGTTCGGTGGCGCCACGGGCGTCGAGTTCGGGCGCCATCCCGGGTAAGGCCAGCAGGACGCGCATCGCGCTGGCAAAGACGAGGAAATCTTCCACCCACCCGATGTAGAGTGGGCGCACGCCCAGCAGATCAGTGGCCAGCACGAGGCGGTGCTCATCCGCTGAGTAATGCGCAACCACAAACTGCCCGGAGCACGCTCGCAGCGCAGAAAGCTCGGACCGCCTCAGCGCACGGTGCAGCGCTTCCGTGTCCTCGATGCGTGTCCGCCGCAACGCGGCCCCGGCAACCTCCATGAGCGGTTCGCCCGTCAGGACCGTCACCGCACGGCCGTGCGGCTCCCGTTCCTCGGCCCATGCCGCGTCCCCGAACGCGCCGATGTCGATTTTCGCGAGGTGAATGCCCGGGGCGTCAAACCGCTGGCGTACGTCCGTTGGCGAGCGCGACAGCGCCGCATCGAGCGCCGCGGCCAGGTGCGCTGGAACTGCTTCCCGACGCCGGTGCCAGATTCCCGCGAGCAATGTCACGACGGCTCCTTCCAGTGGAGCTCATCACCGCAGCCAGCAAGCCGCGATGGCCAGATCGGTCACGCCCCACGCGAGCAGGGCGAAGTACATCCCACGCTGGTGCCGCTCCGGCAGCCAGCTGCTGCCACCTGCCGCCCACGGCACCAGCACCGCGAGCCAGGCTACCAATGCACCTGCCAGGGCGAGCCAGCGCCAATCAAGGACGGGCCAGCCTGCCACCGCCCCGGCCGCTCCGAAGAGTGCAAAGGCGAGAAACGTGGCCACGACCGCCACGCGCAGGCTTGTCGTGATGCCGAGCCGGCGCGCGAGGGTCCTGTCTCCGCGTATTTCGTCTGCCTGGATCTGGTAAAGTTGCGTCAACGGATA
>DAIMFY010000442.1:0-1904 GCA_036724295.1 Gemmatimonadales bacterium
TGGGCGGCGAACGCGGCATCCGTCTCCTGTTCCAGGGCAACGCCGTCCGGGTCGGCCCCAGCCAGTTCCCACAGCTCTGGATGCGGCACGTCGAGATGTGTACCACTTTCGACTGGCCCAGGGTGCCGGAGCTGTACGTGTCGCAGACCCCGTTCTTCAACGCCGGCGCCTACGGCGTGGACGATCCGTTCATCGTGGTCCACAGCGCGGCGCTTGAAATCCTGGACGAGGATGAGATCCGCACCCTGCTGGCACATGAGCTGGGCCATGTGATGAGCGGGCACGCGCTCTACACCACGATCGCGGCCGTTCTTGCGCTGGTCAGCCTGGGCGTCCTCCCGACGATCGCGGCCATCGCGGTGCTCCCGGTCCGGCTCGCCTTCCTCGAATGGTCCCGCAAGTCGGAGCTCTCCGCCGATCGCGCCGGACTCCTCGGGATCCAGGACGTGACCATTGCCCAGCGACTCGACATGAAGATGGCGGCCGGCGGCCGGGGCGAGGAATTCGCCGGCCAGCTGAACGTCGAGGCCTTCATGGCGCAGGCCAACGAGTACGCCTACAACAACGAAGGGCTGGACGTGGTGTACAAGCTGCTCAACACGCTGGCGCTCACCCACCCCATGCACACCGTGCGCGCGGCCGAGCTGCAGCGCTGGGTGGCGGCGGGCGAGTATGATCGCATCATGCGAGGCGAGTACACCCGGCGCGGCGACGAGGCGCGCCAGCGCCCCATTCGCGATGACCTGGCGGCCGCGAAGAACTATTACGGCAACGAAGCGCGCGAGCTCGCGCGCGACGTGGCCACCGCGGCTCGCAAGGTGGCCTCGGCCGCAGCCGACGCATTCAAGGGTAAGCCTGGCGCGTGAGGATTCTGGTAGTCGGAAGCGGCGGCCGCGAGCACGCGCTCTGCTGGGCGGTCCGCCGCGAACTCCCCGATGCATCGCTCTACTGTGCACCGGGCAACCCCGGCACAGCGGACGTCGCAAAGAACATTCCGATCGCCGCCGATGATCTTGATCGGCTCGTTGATGCCGCGGACATGTACGGGATCGACCTCACCATCATCGGGCCCGAAGTCCCGCTGGCGCTGGGTCTGGCCGACCGTCTCCAGGCTGAGGGCCGCGCGGTCTTCGGTCCCTCGGCTGCCGCAGCACAGATTGAATCCAGCAAGGCATTTGCCAAGGACGTGATGCACGCAGCGGGCGTGCCTACCGCTGCCAGTGGGACGTTCACGTCGCTCGCGCAGGCGTTCGCCTTCATTGACGACCAGGACGAACCACTGGTGGTCAAGGCGTCGGGCCTTGCCGCGGGAAAGGGTGCGGTGGTGTGTGCCACACGGCGTGAAGCCCGGGAGACGGCCCGTGCCATGCTGCAGGATCAGCGTTTCGGCTCGGCGGGACATGAGATCGTCATCGAGGCGTTTCTCGAGGGCGAGGAGGTCTCGGTCTTTGCACTCACCGACGGCCGCGATGCCTTCCTGCTTCCGGCGTCACAGGATCACAAGCGGCTGGGCGAAGGCGACACGGGACCTAACACCGGCGGCATGGGCGCCTACTCACCTGTGTCCATCGCGACCCCGGCGCTGCTGACAACCACCGCCGAGCGGATCATTGCGCCGACACTGGAGGAGATGCGGCGTCGAGGTGCGCCCTTCTCGGGACTGCTGTATGCTGGCCTCATGGTAAGCCCGGAAGGCGCACCGAGCGTCGTCGAGTTCAACTGCCGCTTTGGCGATCCCGAGACGCAGGCGGTGCTACCGCTGGTCAGGGGCGGCCTGGTGGACGCGATGGAGAGCATCGCGCTGGGCAACGGTGTGAGGCCGGTGTCGGTTGCCCGTGATCTCTCGGCGGTCACGACCGTACTGGCAGCACACGGTTATCCCGATGCACCGGAAAAGGGCGCCG
>DAIMFY010000443.1:0-1895 GCA_036724295.1 Gemmatimonadales bacterium
ATCGGGAGAGGGTCGGCAAGCGGAAGAGCATACTTCATCTGCGCTGCTGGATCTCGCAAATGACGTTCGTGACGGCGTGGATGGGCGAGAACCATTTCGCGGCGGTGCCGACCGCGCTCTATGGCGTTATCCTGCTGATGGCGGCGATCGCCTACTGGATCCTGCAGCGGCGGATCCTGGCCCATGAAGGACCGGAGTCAGTGCTGGCGAAAGCCGTAGGCCGCGACCTGAAAGGCAAGTTGTCGCCCTTCTTCTACCTGACCGCGATCGCGCTGGCCTTCGTCAACCAGTGGTTCTCAGACGCGCTCTATGTCGCCGTCGCTCTGATGTGGCTGGTGCCTGATCGGAGAATTGAGAGAAGGCTTGGGGAGTAGGGCTTGAGGCTTGAGGCTTGAGGCTTGAGGCTTGAGGCCGCGAAGCTCGCCACGCGCTGTCATTGCGAGGAGGAGGCGAAGCCTCCGACGAAGCAATCGGGTGGTGGGCATCCGAACCCGGCGACCCGATTGCTTCGTCAGCGCCCTCGGCGCTTCCTCGCAATGACACCGCCCTCAGGACCTCGACCCATGACCATTTCTTACCTCACCCTCCACACCCTCCCCGTCACGGTCTCCAACACGGAACCGGGCATCGAGACGAGTGAAGTGATTCACCGACTGGACGAGGCACTCAACCTCATCCAGCGATACGTGCCCTCTCGCTACCGCCGCATGCAGCGGGATGTGACGCAGCTGGTGGTCCAGCGCTTTCCGTGCCGCGGCGCGTTCTTCCCCGCCGAGCGCACCATCCTCACCGAACTCACCTTTCTGGTGAACCCATCGTTTACGCTGGCACAGATCGCCGCGTCCATCGTGCACGAGGCGACCCACGCACGCGTGGCCGCGTCACTGCGCGGAGCGGTCGCCAATCGCCGCCCGCGGGAGGAGCGGCTCTGCCGGGAGGCGGAACTGGAGTTCGGGATGGCGCTGCCCGACGGCGCCGCCGTCATCGAACGCGCGCGAGCGTCGCTGGCGCTGGAGGATGAAGGCGTGGCGCCGGAGATCGATTGGGAGGAAGCATGGCGGAGGACGGGACGATGAGAGGCGGACCGTAGGGGCCCGGCTTGCCGGGCCCCTATTCCTTCACCCACGTCGGATGGAAATCCTGCCCCACGGTCGCCACCAGGCGGTCCACGACTTCGCCATACGCTTCGTCCTTGTCGCGGATGGACACCGCCGGCCGGAGGCCGCTGAGGCTCGCCCGGCCGAGTGTGCCATCGGTGCGGGCGCTCGAACGCCAGAGCGTGCCACCGCTCGACGTTGACACCAGCCTCACGCTGAGCTCCGCCGTGACGGTCTGGCGTACGCTCACGTTCGAGAGACTGAAGTGACCGGTCGAATGCGGGTCGGTCAGTGTGAGAGTGCCGAGGAAGACGGCCGGGACGCCGCGTTCGGCGAGCGCCTTGAGCACCGTGTCCATCGCGGGGAGCTCCAGCATCTCGACGCGCTCCTGGCCATTCAGCACCGATTCGGCGAATCGGCGCGTGGCAAGCCCGGCCATGGCGGAGTCGGCGTTGTCGCCCCGGAAGGTCACCAGCGCCACCTGCCCGTACGGCGCCAGGTCCACCCGCGGCGGCACCTGGAGGTAATGAGCGGCGCATGCCGAGAGGGTCGCCATCACGCAAAGTGCGGCGACCATGGGCACGCTCACGCGCCGTGCGCGGCCGGGATTGGTCATCGGTGCAACCTTGAATGGGTCCCGGCCATCCAAGGCAAGAGGCACGCCAGACCGTGACAGGGCAGCGACCTCGGGAGTAGAATCACCCCATGACCCGACGCTGGCGCCAGCTGCCCAACCTGTTCAGCCTGTTGAGGATCGGCCTGGCCGGCGCCCTGCTGCCGGTGGCCCTGCTGCACCAT
>DAIMFY010000444.1:0-1893 GCA_036724295.1 Gemmatimonadales bacterium
CGCTCGCCCGGCACCTGCTTCCGTTCCAGCGCCAGTTCCACGATCGTCGCCAGCATCTCGCCGAAGCTGTGGCCTGCCGCTTCGGCGCTCTCCATGAATGACACCCCTTCGGTCAGGTCCGGGTTGGGATTGATCTCCAGGACGTAGGGGTGGTTGTCCTTCGAAATCCGGATATCGAGCCGGGCGTAGTCCCGGCATCCCATCACCTGATAGGCGTGGATGCAGACCTCGCGCACCTGCTTTTCCAGCCGCTTGGTGAGTGGCGCCGGGCAATGGGTGCCCACCCGGTGGAACACTTCGGCGAGCGGGTCCCACTTGGCGGCGTAGCTGATGATCGGCGGCTCGCCGGCGGGCAGCTCGGAGAAGTCATACTCCAGCGGCGGCAGGACCTCGGGCGGATCGTTGCCGAACACGCCAACGTGGAGTTCGCGCCCCTCGATGAATTCCTCCACCAGGATGGGTGGCTGGAACTCGGCGAAGATATGCTCCAGCCGTGAGAGGAGCTGGGGCCGGTCGGTCACCACCGAGGCGGCGTCGACGCCGGCGCTGGCGTCCTCCCGTGCCGGCTTCACGATCAGGGGATACTTGAGCCCGTGCCGCACCGCCACCTTGGGCTTCCAGAGACTCAGGTAGCGCGGCGTCGGTACGGCGTGAGATTCGAGGATGCGCTTGGTGAGGCCCTTGCGCCGGCACATGGACAGCGCGAGCGGCGGTGCGCCGGTGCAGGGAATCCCGTAGAGGTCGAGGAACGCGGGGATGGCGCTCTCCAGCTCGGCGTCGTCGCGGAACGATTCGACCAGGTTGAAGACCACGTCGGGCGGGTTGCGGCGGACCACCCGCTCCAGCCGCTTGATGTCGTCGAGCAGGTTGACGGCCCGGACCCGGTAGCCCTCGTCGGTGAGCGCCTTCACGATGGCGTCGTATTCCTCGCTCACCGTGGGCACGACGATATCGTACTCCGGCTCGAAGCCGAGGGTCGCCGGGTCCACGTGCTTGAGCTGGTCGTAGCCCTCTTCGCTCAGCGCGTTGTAGAGCACCGTTACATTGGCTCGCGGTGTGGCCACGGGCAATCTCCTGGCTGCCGGTTGGCAAGCGCCTGGTTCCGTATACTTTCCGAAGGTCTCCGGCCGGGATGTCCATGGGAATATACCCCCAACCGAACCTCTGGCAGTGCGGTCCGTTTGCCCTGAAGCATGCGCTGGTGGTCCTGGGAATCCTCCGCGACGAGCGCGAGATCTCCCGGATTGCCGGCACCCACTGGTGGGCGGGCACCGACGAGATCCAGTTGGGGCGGGCGGCGCGCAAGTATGACTGCGACCTGCTGATGGTGCGGCGGAACGATCCCGAACGGGCCCGGAAGGCGCTGGTCGCCTATCTCCGCCGCGGCGTGCCGGTGCTTCTCTGCGTGGACGAGTGGAGCCACTGGCTCACTGCGGTCAAGGCCGAGTCGGGCAAGTTCATCCTGCTCGACAGCCGGATGAAGCGGGTGGTGGAGATCGCGAGCTGGCCGCAGCTCCGTCGCATGTGGGTCTACCACGAGGAAGACGAGGACGACGAAGAAGTGTACATCACCCGGTTCGACCTGCATCCGGTGGTGCCGCGCTTCAGGCCCCGCACCCAGGCCCAGTTTTCCCTGGCCCGGGCGCGCACCCTCCAGCGCGAGAGCAACCGGCGGCTGGCCCAGCGGTGGGACGAGTACGTGGAAGACCTGCTGGCCATCTGCCGGCCCCGCTCGCCCCGCGCGTCCAAGGTTTTCTCGCTGGGCGAATTCATCCGCCGCCACGGCGCCATGATCCTGGAGACGGTGGACTACTGGCACGGCGCGGTGGAACGCCAGGCGGCGCGCCAGATCCTCAACAACCTGCACTTCGTCGCGGACACCTATGGCCTGGT
>DAIMFY010000445.1:0-1890 GCA_036724295.1 Gemmatimonadales bacterium
ACGGGATCGCTCCAGCTGCGCTGGTAGTACTCCTTGTGATAGCGCGCGCGCTGGCTGTCCACCTCTTCCAGCTGCTTCAGCGCCTCCGCCTCCGTGAGGCTGAACCGTTCACGCACGCGTTCGGCGCGCCAGGCGCGCGAGGCGACCAGCTTCACGTGCAATGCATCCGCCTGCATGCCGATGACGGCGGGCGCCGCCCGGCCGACGAAGACCACCCTGCCCTGCCGCGCCAGGTCTGCCACCACGCTCTCGGTGATGCGGACGAGGCTCACCTCTTCCATGTCCTTGACGGTGCCGCCCTGGGGCGGGACCAGCTCGGGATTCTGGGCGGCGAGGGTGCGGGTGAGCCGCTCGACGAAGTTGGGCGCCCGCTCCTCGCGGCGCGCGACTTCCTCGGGACTCATGCCGGCGCGAGCTCCGACCTGTTCCACCAGCTCGTTGTCCACCAGCTGCCAGCCGAGCGCCTTCGCCACCATGGCCGCGACCTCGCTGCCGCCGGACCCGAACTGTCTTGAGATGGTGATGATCATGGCATCATTCTACGGCGGGAAGGGGAAGGTCGTAAGCCAGCCGCTCGCGCCGGCGGCGCCGAAGCCAGCCGAGCCAGACGACGAAGACGGTACCGGTAATGACGCAGCCGTTGAGGAAGAAGCTGGTGCGGACGCCAAAGCGTTCCGACACCCAGCCCGCCTGCAGCGAGCCGAACGGCACCATCCCCAGCGCCACGAACGAGTAGAACCCCATGACGCGCCCCCGCAGGTGATCGGGGGCGAGCCGCTGCAGGAGGGTGTTGGTGCTGATGCCGGTGGCGGACATGAAGCAGCCGGCCAGCATGCCGATCAGCATGGCGGGCACCAGGTGCGGCATCGGCGCCAGCAGCATGAGCGAGAACCCGAAGGCTGCCGCCGAGCTCAGCGCGAGCCGACCCTGGCGGAAGCGGCTACCGAACGACGCGATCACCAGCGCCGCGACCGCGGCGCCGATGCCGACGCCACTGAGCAGCGCGCCGTAGCCCGACGCCCCCACGTGCAGGCCATCCTTGGCGAAGACCGGCAGCATCAGCAGGAAGGAGGAGCCGAAGATCGTGATGGTCGCGGTCAGGATCACCAGCGTCCGGGGCCAGCGCTCCTTCCGGATGTAGTCGAACCCCTCGCGCAGCGCCGAGGCCATCGGGGGCCGCTCGGACGCGTGCTCGGGCTCACGGGTGCGCATCAGCGCGAGCCCGCCGAGCACGGCGAGGAAGCTCGCCCCGTTGACAAAGAAGCAGGCTGCGAGGCCCACCGCCGCAATCAGCACGCCGGCGATGGAGGGCCCGATGACGCGGGCCACGTTGAATGCCGACGAGTTGAGCGCGATGGCGTTCATGAGGTCGTCCTTGCCGACCACGTCGTACACGAACGCCTGCCGGGTCGGGACCTCGAAGGCGGAGAGGAAGCCGAAGAAGACGGCGAGCACCATGACCCAGTGCACCGTGACCGTATTGGTGGCGGTGAGGATGCCCAACGCCAGCGCCTCGGTGGCCATCAGCGCCTGGAGCAGCATGATGGTGCGGCGCTTGTTGACCCGGTCGGCCACCACGCCGCCGATCAGCGTGAAGAGCAGCACCGGCAAGGAGCCGAGGGTGAAGACCAGTCCCAGCGCAAAGGGCGAATCGCTCAGCGTGACAACCAGCCACCCGGTGCCGACCTGCTCGATCCAGGTGCCGCACTGGGAAAGGAATTGTCCCGAGAGGAAGAGCCGGAAGTCACGGTGGCGGAGCGAGGCAAAGGCGGGGACACGGGCCAGGGCGCGGAACGGACGGGGCATGAGTGGAGGATGGGCGGGATGGGCAGGATGGGCAAGACGGGCAAGACGGGCAAGACGGGCAAGACGGGCAAGACGGGCAAGACG
>DAIMFY010000446.1:0-1872 GCA_036724295.1 Gemmatimonadales bacterium
CATTCCGGAAGCGACTACTTCGGCGCCGCCGGCGCGGACCTCAAGCTCGGTGTCACCAGCGACCTCACGCTCGACGCGACGATCAATCCCGACTTCGGTCAGGTGGAACTCGATCCGGCAGTGGTGAACCTGAGCGCGTTCGAGACGTCGTTTGATGAAAAGCGGCCGTTCTTCGTCGAGGGATCGGATCTCTTCAACTTCGGCCAGCTCAGCACCTTCAATTCCTTCGGCACGCCGACAACCTTCTTCTCCCGCCGCATTGGCCGGGCGCCGCAGGGACGCATCACCGATCCCGACGCGCGCTTCAGCGACGTCCCGCAGCAGACCACCATTGTCGCCGCGGGGAAGCTCACCGGCAAGACGCCCTCGGGCTGGTCCATCGCGCTGCTCGACGCGGTGACGCCGAGGGAGAATGGACAATACGTGGCTGCGGAGGATGGACCGGTGCTGAGCCAGCAGGTGGAGCCGGCCACCAACTACTTCGTGGGCCGCGTGCGGCGCGAGCTGCGCGAGGGGAACACCTCCATCGGCGCGCTGGTGACCGCAGTCAACCGCTCGCTCGGTGATTCGTCGCTTGCCTCGACTCTCCGCTCCAGCGCCTACCTGGGAGGCGTGGACCTCAAGCACTACTGGGACAACCGCCGCTGGGCGCTGGATGCATCCCTGGCATCGAGCCGGATTCAGGGAACTGCGGATGCCATCACCCGCGCGCAGCGTTCCAGTGCGCGATACTATCAGCGGCCCGACGCCGAGAATCTCAATTACGACACGACGGCAACGTCTCTTTCAGGTTACGCCATGCAGCTCGCCGTCACCAAGGTGAGCGGCGGGCATTGGGGCGGCAATATTGCGTACCAGGAAAAGAGCCCGGGCTACGAGGTGAATGACCTGGGATTTGGCCAGACGGTGGGGCGGCGCGGGATTTCAACTGACACCCACTATGAACAGACCAAGCCAGGCAAGCTCTTCCGCTACTGGATCGTCGGCGTGCTCTCCGGCAACGACTGGAACTACGACGGCGACCATACCACGAGCTATGTGGGCAACATCATCAACCTGACCCTGCGCAATTTCTGGAGCGTGAATTACAACATGTTCCATTACTTCGGCTCGATGGATGATCAGCTGACGCGAGGCGGTCCGCTGGCGCGCCAGCCCTCCAGCACCGAGTGGAACCTGTCAGCGTTCAGCGATGGCCGGGGCGCGCTCACCTACGGCTGGCGGTCGAGCATTACCCACGATGCCGGCGGCAGCTGGCGCGTGAACGTGGGACCGAGTCTCGAAGTGGTGCCGTCCTCGAGTGTGCATCTCTCCTTCGAGCCGTCATTCACACGGGCGCACGTCGTGAACCAGTTTGTCCGTCCGGTGACCGACCCCACCGCCGCGAAAACTTTCGGCACCCGCACCGTGTTTGCCCAGCTTGAGCAGCGGGAGCTGGCGCTCGACACCCGGGTGGACTGGCTCTTCAGCCCCACCCTTTCTCTCCAGCTCTATGTCCAGCCCCTCATCTCAGCCGCCGACTACAGCCGATTCAAGGAGTTCACGACGCCGAGCGAGTATGAGTTTGCGGAGTACGGGGTGGATCGGGGAACGATCAGCCAGGACAACGCGTCGGGGACGTACACCGTGGACCCCGATGGCGCGGGCCCGGCGTCTGAGTTCCAGGTCCAGAATCCCAACTTCAATTTCCGCTCGCTCAGGGCCAACCTGGTGCTGCGGTGGGAATTCCGGCCGGGCTCGACACTGTTCCTGGTCTGGCAGCAGGCACGCCAAGGCATTGACCCGGTGGGCGACTTCCGCTTCGGCCGCGACTTCGGCGCCATCTGGGACGCGCCGGCCACCAACGTGCTGGCGGTAAAGGCGACGTGGTGG
>DAIMFY010000447.1:0-1869 GCA_036724295.1 Gemmatimonadales bacterium
ACCAGAGTGAAGTGGGGCCGGTGCGCTGGCAGGGGCCGAGCACCGAATCGGTGATACGACTGCTGGGTGCGCGAGGTGAGAAGAACGTCGTCGTGGTGCCGATCGCCTTCACCAGCGATCACATCGAGACGCTGAGCGAGCTCGACATCGAATATGCCCACGTCGCAAGAACGGCCGGGATCACGCGATTCCTGCGTGCCCCGGCCCCGAATGATCATCCACGATTTCTCGATGCCATGGCCGGCGTGGTGCTCGAGCACCTGGCCCACGGCGCGCCGGCCAGCCGGCAATACGCGCTCCACTGCCCCGGCTGCACCAATCCGCATTGCCGCCGCCTGCTCAATCCGGTGAGCGAGCCTCAGACCTCGCGAATCACCCGCGACGCGGGAAACAGCACGCGCCTGGCCACCCGCTCGGCGAGCTGACGCACCAGCGCCGCGTCCTCCGCATCCAGTCCCTCCAGTTCACGCAGCACCCGCTCCGCCTCTTCGCTTGCGATGCGCGCGCCGGCCTGGTGCAGGGCGGCGAGCCGGGGCGCTCGCGCCCGGGCCCGGAGGTCCGCGGTGAGCCGCCCGATTTCCAGCTCGATGATGCGCCACGCATCAGCAAAGTGATCGGGCCGCGCGACGCACCCCTCGGCGCGGAGATCGTCGAGGTCGGTGACTTCGATGTGGCCGAGTTCCCTGACTGACGGCGCCACGTTCCGGGGCAGCCCGAGGTCCAGCACGGCGCACGAGTGGCCGTGGAGCAGCTCCGGAGACAGCACAGGCGAACGCGCCGCCGTAGCCGCGATGATCACCTCCGCCCGGTGACACTCGGCGCCGAGATCGCTCCACGGCGCGATAGTCCAGCCCGGATGGTGCGCGATCAGTGGCGCGGCAACGGCGGGGCGGCGACAGATGATCGTCACGCTGGCCACGGCGTCTTCGGCGAGCTGGCGCAGCGTACCACGGGCCGCGTCACCAGCCCCGATGACCAGCACTCGCCGGTCGGTGCGTCCTGCAAGCATCCTGCGAACGCCCGCCTGGATCACGGACTGCACATGCGCGCCAAGCCAGGTTTCGTGGCGCACCCGGCGGCCGGCACTGATGGCGTGACTGAAGATGAGGTTGATGGAAAGATTGGAGGCGCCGGCATTGCGCGCGCGCAGCCAGGCCCGGCGCACCTGTCCCAGGATCTCGGATTCGCCCACGACCTGGGACTCGAGCCCCGCGGCCACGGCGAAAAGATGCCGCAGGGCATCGGTTCCCGATAAACGCTCGCAGGGCGCGCCGGAGGCGGTCAGCAGTTCGTCGCCGCCAGGCGCGCCCCAATGGTAGAGCTCGGTGCGGTTGCAAGTCGAAAGCGGAACCAGCGCCCTCCCGGCGGCGGCGGCCGACGCCAGCAGGACGGCAATCTCGCTTTCATCCAGCGCCACCCGTTCGCGCTCGGCGACGTTCGCGATGCGGTGGTTGACGCTGGCAACATGGAACAGATTCTGGTATGGCACGCGCGAAGCCTATCGCACTTCGCGCGCGCCGGCCATCCGCGCTATTTCGGAGCGACTTCCGTAGCCTTACGGGCAGGCCCGGATTCGAGACTCATGCGCTCGCCATTGGTCCGGTTGCCGCCGGCCTTCACCTCGATCTGACGTGGCCGGGCCTTCTCCGCCTTGGGCAGCATGACCGTCAGCACGCCATCGGAGATGTCAGCTTCGATCCGGTCGCCGTCCACGGACGAGGGAAGCGAGAAGGTGCGTTCGAAGCTGCCGTAGCTGCGCTCGTAGCGGTGCACCCGCTCCGCCTTCTCTTCGGCGACCTGCCGCTTCTCGCCACGGATCGTGAGCATGTAGTTCTCGATCTGGAGCTTCACGTCATCCGGCTTCACCCC
>DAIMFY010000448.1:0-1867 GCA_036724295.1 Gemmatimonadales bacterium
ATGGGCCGAAGGTGGAGCGTAGACCGACGACGTGCGACCCGCAGCCTGCGACCCGCGACCTGCGACCCACGACTCACATCACAAATGGCACCGGCACGAACGTCAGCACAAACACCACGACGCAGGCCCAGCCGATCCACCGCCGCCCCGGCGGCACCGGTCGTTCGGGGGCGAGCACGCTCGGGTGGGTCCAGCGCCCCCCGCCAATCAGCAGCGCCAGGACGGCCCAGATCCACCAGCTGGGTGAGGAGCGCCCCAGCAGCAGGAGGCCGATCAGCGCTGCGGCGCCGATCGTGGTCTGGCGGCGGCCGAACATGGCGTAGAGAACGTGGCCCCCATCGAGCTGGCTCAGTGGCACCAGGTTGAGAGCGGTGACGAACGCACCGACCCAGCCGGCGAACGCCATCGGACTCAGCGCAACCGCAGCTGCGTCCGGAAAGAAATGCTGCCGCAGCGCCATGGTGAGCAGGGAATCGCCGAGATAGATCTCTCGCCCCGCATAGGTGACGAAGTCACCCGCCGACTGGGCGGTGACGGTCAACGCCTCGCTGTGCGCATAGCCCAGCCAAAGCACCACCAGCGTCACGACGAAGCCGGCGAGCGGTCCCGCCGCGCCCACGTCAAGCAACTGGCGCCGGTCGAGAACGGGCGAACGCATGCGGATGAAGGCGCCCAGACTGCCGATCGGGGAGAGCGACGGCGGCACCGGCAGGAAGAACGGCGGAGAGGTGTCGATGCCGTAGCGGCGCGCCGTGAAGTAGTGTCCCAGTTCGTGCACCAGCAGGATGGCGAGAAGCGGGAAGGCAAAGCTGGCACCCGGCAGGATGTCGCGCCAGGCGCCCTGCATCACGTCGCCGAAGAAGTGGAAGCCGCTGAGGATCGCGCCGCCGAGCGCGCCATAGCGCGTAAGCTCGAGGCTGGGACTCCAGGCTCCGGCCAGGGTTGCCCCGGCACCGAGGGCGCAGACGACGGTGAGCAGGCCGAGGCCCACGTGGAGCCACCAGCGCTCCCCATGCTCGCCCTCCACCGGCCGGACCAGCACCAGTCCGGTGCGGGTACGGTCGGTCCAGTAGTGCGCGCCCGGCCAGCGCTTGAGGGCGACAGCCAGTTCGGGCGAGGGTCCGCGGTGGCCCGGTGCGATCACGGCATCCACGTATTCACGCCCGCCGAGGCGGAGGACCTGCCACGCCTCGAAGGTCCGGCTCAGCTCATCAAAGCCCGGGGCGGCCACTGCACCTCTTGACGGCGCGAACGGCAGCGCGTACGTTCCGGCATTGTACTCCAGACCCTGCGCGGCCATTTATCCCCAAGCCAGTCTGATCACGCACGCCGGGCTCCCCCGGAACGAAGATCTGCATATATCCGAGCCAATTCTCCTGTCACTTTCCTGTCTGCCGGGTGCCCTGACGCCCGGCGCTCCTTGCCGGAGTCCCTTCCGTGGATATCGCTGAACTGAAGCAGAAGTCGGTCGCCGAGCTGCATGCCCTGGCCGAAGAACTCAACATTACCAACTACTCAGGCCTCCGCAAGCAGGACCTCATCTTCAAGATCGAGCAGTCGCTGCTGGACCGGGATACCGTCATCCGGGGTGAGGGCGTGCTCGAGATCCTGCCCGAGGGTTATGGCTTCCTGCGAAGCCAGGACTGGAACTACCTCTACGGGCCTGACGACATCTATGTGAGCCCGAGCCAGATCAAGCGGTTCGACCTGCGCACCGGCGACACCGTCATGGGCCAGGTGCGGCCGCCCAAGGAGGGTGAGCGCTACCTCGCCTTGCTCAAGGTCGAAAAGGTCAACTTCGAAGAGCCGGAAAAGACCAAGCACCGGATCGCCTTCGACAACCTCAAGCCGCGCTACCCCGACCGCC
>DAIMFY010000449.1:0-529 GCA_036724295.1 Gemmatimonadales bacterium
TGCCCTGGTCGATCAGCACGACCAGCGGGATGTCGCGGTACTTGCCGTCGCGCTTCGTGCGGTAATCGGTGCTGTCGGTACTGCGCCGGCCCCGCGCCGAAAAGATCAAGGTGCCCTTCGGGAGCAGCGCACCGCCGATTTCCACCGCACCCACCACATATCCGCCGGGATTGCCACGCAGGTCGAGCACGACCTGCCGGGCACCGCGCTTCTTGAGTGCCCCGAAGGCGCTCTCGACGTCATCGCCCGCGTTGGCGGAAAATTCCTGGAATCGGACATAGCCAGTTGATGCGTCCAGCATTCGCGTGTCGGTCACCGCATGCGGCTCGAGCGGCCGGTACTTGAGTTCCACGTTGAAGGTGTCCGGCTCGAGCCGGGAGCCACGCGCCAGCCCCAGTCGCGCAGGCGTTCCTTCCGAGCCAAGCAAGCGGGTGTTGATCTTCGTCGCGGGAAGGCCGGCCACCGACGTGTCGTTCACCCAGCGCAGGCGATCGCCGGGAAGAATCCCTGCGCGGTCCCCTGCCCCGCC
>DAIMFY010000449.1:539-1855 GCA_036724295.1 Gemmatimonadales bacterium
ATAGACCGCGATGACGGTTGGCTCACCTTCAACGTCATCGAGCGCGATGCCGGCACCACTCAGCTCGCCGCGGGACCACTGCATCTCGGCTTCCAGATCCTCGCGGCGGAGGAACCGGCTGTGCGGGTCGAGACTATGCAGCATGCCGTCAATGGCGCCATATACAAGCTGTGACGTCGTGACGCTGTCCACATAGTTGGAGCGGATCTGCCCCAGCAGGCTCGAAAAGGTCTGCAGGAGTTCGTAGGCGGGTGGCTCGGGGTGCTGCGCCACTGCGGTGGCGGGAAGCGCCAGTGCCAGCACGAATACCCGCAACGCTCTCACGGAGACCCCGGCTGCCCCAGGCGCGCCAGCTGCGATTGTGCAGCCACGCGGTCTGCCGCCAGCGCGCCTGGAGCGACGGCGATGAATTTCCGGTAGGTCTGGACGGCGCGAGTGGTATCGCCCAAGGCAAGGCGTATGCGGGCAGCCAGGTACATGTATTCGGCGTTGTGCGGGTTGAGTTCCACGGCGTGGGTCACCGCCGTATCGGCTTCCGCCAGGCGTGCGGCGCGTGCAAGCGTGGTAGCAAGCTGGTAGAGCAGGACCGGGTCCTCCGGCCTGGTCTCCACGGCGCGCTGCCGCTCACGGATGGCGGCATTCCATGCGCCGTTGCGTTCGTGCAGCTCGGCCAGCTTGACATGCGCCATGTACATGCCGAGATCCTGCGCGAGCACGTCCTCGAAATGCTGGCGCGCCTCGATGGTACGGCCGGCCTTGAGTTCGATCACGGCCATGAGGTAGCGGACCTCGTTGGCCACGAGCGGCAGGAGGGCGCTGGTCGGCGCCGAGTCACGTGCCTGCTGGAGCCGCGCGAGCACCTCAGTGAGGTCGCCGAGGGCGCTGGCGTACTCGTCGCCTCGAGCGTAGCTGAGGCCGCGCCAGTAGAAGAAGCCGATCGGAAGCTTCGCGCGCTCCTTCGGCGTGAAATTCTTCATCGCCCAGGAGGGGATGAAGATGAAACTGGACTTTCCCCACGCCACGAACGGATCCACCAGGGCCGCGAGCCGCAGGTGCTGGCGCGCCTGCTCCACCACCGCCGCGAGGCTATCGGGCACACGGCCCTTCTCGACCCACTGTTCCAGCCTGGGATAGCGGTCGAAGGGCAGCGCGCCAAGCGCGAGATTTGCCTCCGGAAACCAGGGGTCGATCAGAAGCGCCCGGCGCAGCAGGCTGTCAGCAACGATGTAACGCTCGTGGTCCCAGGCCCGCATGGCCATCCGGTATTGCAGCTCGGCATCGAGCGAATCAGCATCGGTGAACACCACGGAGTCAGC
>DAIMFY010000450.1:0-1853 GCA_036724295.1 Gemmatimonadales bacterium
TGGTAAACGGCACCGCGAGCGAACTCAACGACCTGCTCGCCGCGGGCGAGCTGGACGTGAGCGTCGTCTCGGCGGTGGAGTACGCCAGGAATGCGGCGCTCTATCACCTGCTCCCTGATCTGGCCATCACCTGTGACGGCCCGGTGCATAGCGTGGCGCTGTTCAGCCGTCGCCCGGTCACCGAGCTCAAGGATGGCACGATCCTGCTCACCGCGTCGAGCCGGACGTCGGTCCTGCTGCTCGAACTGCTCTGCCGCCATCGCTGGCACATCCGGCCCCAGGTGGCCACCGTGCGCGCGGAGGCGGTGGACCTCGCCTCACTCGCCGGGTTCCCGCATGATGCCGTGCTGGTGATTGGGGATGCCGCGCTTCTCCTGGCCGATCGTGCTACGTACCCGTACTTCACGGATCTGGGGCGAGCCTGGAAGGAGTGGACCGGACTGCCATTCGTCTTCGCCGTCTGGGCCGCCCGGCGCTCGGTGCCGCTCGCGGACGTGCAGCGAATCCATGCCCGCCTGCTCGAGTCGCGCGCCTGGGGACTCGGCCACCTCGACCTGCTGGCCGCCGAAGCCGCCCAGGTCACCGGGGTGCCGGAGCAGACCTGCCGCGCCTATTTCGGCGACCTCGATTATGCGCTGTCCTATCGCCACCTCGCCGGGCTCACCGACTTCTTCCGGCGGCTGGCGCAGGACGGCCTGGTACCGGACGGTTCGCTCTCGTTCATCACCGCAGCCTGAACCATCGCCATGACTATCGTTGATCGCGCGTCGAAGGAATTCCGCGAGTACCTCGAACTCTACGAGCGCGCGCCGCTGCTCGAGCTGGGCCGCCTGGCGGATCGCGAGCGCTGGCGGCTCCATCCGGATCCGGTTGTCTCCTACATCATCGACCGGAACATCAACTACACCAACGTCTGCGTGGCCGACTGCCAGTTCTGCGCCTTCTATCGCCGCCCGAAAGACGGCGAGGGCTATGTGCTGAGCTACGAGGAAATCGGCGCCAAGATCGACGAGTGCAAGGCGATTGGTGGGGTGCAGATCCTGATTCAGGGCGGGCATAACCCATACATCCCGTTCGACTGGTACCTTGACCTGTTGCGCTACATCAAGGCCAACCACCCGATCCACATTCACGGTTTCTCGCCGTCCGAAGTGGTCTTTTTCAGCGAGCGGTTCCGGATCCCCATGCCCGACGTCATTGGCCAGCTTCGCGAGGCAGGCCTCGACAGCATCCCCGGCGGCGGTGGAGAGATCCTGGTCGACGCCATTCGCGAGCGGGTGGCCAGGAAGAAGGCGCAGACCGACGAATGGCTGGGCGTGCAGGAGGAAGCGCACCGGCAGGGAATGCGTACGTCGGTCACCATGATGTACGGTCTGGGCGAGACCGCCGCCGACCGGATCGAGCACCTCTTCCGGGTTCGCGAGGTGCAGGAGCGAACCGGCGGCTTCACCGCGTTCATCTGCTGGCCCCTGCAGCCCGAGGGCACCCCGGGCATGTCGCACATGGAGAAGACTGACGCGGTCACCTACCTGCGCACGCTGGCTATCAGCCGCATCATCCTCAGGGACGTGCCCAATATCCAGTCGTCGTGGGTTACCATGGGACACAAGGTGGGGCAGCTGGCGCTGCGCTTTGGCGCCAACGACTACGGCAGCCTCATGATGGAGGAGAATGTCGTGTCGGCGGCCGGCACCACCTACCGGACCACCCTCGACGAGATCGACCGCATCATCTCTGATGCGGGCTACACACCCCGACGCCGCCGTCAGGACTATTCTCTCATCGCGGAGACGGCCGGGGCCGCTGCATGAGGGTCGGGATCGGCTATGACTCCCATCGCTTCGTCGACGGGC
>DAIMFY010000451.1:0-1848 GCA_036724295.1 Gemmatimonadales bacterium
GCACCAGGATCTGGTCCGCGCTCGCGATGGTGCTGAGACGGTGGGCAATCACGAACGTGGTGCGGCCCTCGCGCAGGCGCCTGAGCCCATCGCGGATCAGCGCCTCGCTCTCGGAATCGAGCGATGAAGTGGCCTCATCGAGGATCAGGATCCTTGGATCAGCGAGGATCGCCCGCGCGATTGCCACCCGCTGGCGCTGGCCACCCGAGAGCTTGACCCCGCGCTCGCCCACCACCGTTTCATAGCCGTCCGCCATGCGCGAGACGAACTCGTCGCAGTGCGCCACCCGCCCGGCGGCCTCGATCTCGTCCCGGCCCGCGCCCGGCTTGGAGAAGCTGATGTTATCCGCGATGGTGCCGTCGAAGAGGAAGTTGTCCTGCAGGACCACCCCCAGGTTGCTGCGATAATCGCGCAGGCGCAGCTCGTCGAGCGGAAGACCATCCACCAGGATCCGGCCTGAGGTGGGCCGGTTGAAGGCCATGACCAGCGAGATCAGCGTGCTCTTGCCCGATCCGCTCGCGCCCACCAGCGCGGTGGTGCTGCCGGCCGGCGACTTGAAGCTCACGTGCCGAAGCACCGGCACGCCCGGATTGTACTCGAACGAGACATCCTCGAATTCCACCTCGCCCTGCAGCGCCGGCACATCGCGGCGGCTGTCGTCGTCCGCATCTTCGGGTGCGAGCTCCCGGATTTCCCTGATCCGGTCGAGCCCGGCAAACGCCTCGCTGATCTGGGTGCCGATCGACGCCACCCCCACCAGCGGCGCTGCGACCAGCCCGATCAGGAAGATGTACATGGTGAAGTCACCCAGCGTCATGGTGCCCTCGAGCAGGGCGCGACCGCCGAAGATGATCAGCAACACCCCCACCACGCCGCTCAGCACCGTGGTGAAGCTCGAGACCATGTTCACGCCGGTGATGCTCTTGGCAATGTTCCGGAAGAGCCGGTGCACCCCGCGCGCGAAGATCAGCTTCTCCCGCCGCTCGGCGGTGTACGTCTTCACCAGGCGAATGCCGCCCACCGTCTCGGCCAGGCGCCCCGTCACGTCAGCGTTGATCTCGCCCCGCTCGCGGAAGATGGGGCGGAGCCGCCGGAAGGCGACGAACATCACCCCGCCGAAGATGGCGATCACCACCAGCGTGATGCTGGTGAGCTGCCAGTTGAGCCAGAAGAGCAGGCCAAGGGCCAGCGACGCGGTGAAGACACCACCCACCAGCTGCACCAGGCCGGTGCCGACCAGGTTACGCACCCCTTCGGCGTCGGTCATGATGCGGGAGATGAGGATGCCGCTCTTGGTGGAGTCGAAGTAGCCGATCGGCAGCCGCAGGACATGCGCCTCAACCCGCTTCCGCATCTCGGTAATGGCGCGCTGGGCCGCGATGCTCATCACGATGGCCAGGCCATAACCGGTCACGGCCTGGATCAGCGTGGCTCCGGCGGCGGCGAGCGCCAGCGGCATCAGCAGGTCGGGCCGGTGGTCGTGGAGCACCTTGTCGATCAGGATCTTGGCGCTGCCGGGAAGGACAAAGGCGGTGAGCCGGTTGACGAGCATGAGCGCCAGGCCCAGCGCGAGACGGCTGCGGTAGGTCCAGATGAGCGCCCGCGCCTCGCGCCACGCGCTGGCCGGGTTGAACTTGCGTTTGGGTTCCTTGGGCATCGAGGGAAGATAGTCGTCAGACGTCGGTCGTCGGTCGTCGACGCGTCATTGCGAGGAGAGCCCGCAGGGCTCGACGAAGCAATCGGGTCGCGCATGTATCATTGCGAGGAGAGCCCGCTGGGCTCGACGACGCAATCGGGTCGCGCAGGCGTCATTGCGAGGAGAGCCCGCAGGGCTCGACGACGCAACCG
>DAIMFY010000452.1:0-1843 GCA_036724295.1 Gemmatimonadales bacterium
GCGTGCCTCGCGGAGAAAGGCCACGCCGTCCATGCCGGGCATGAAGATGTCGGTGATGCAGAGCGGCAGCTCACCCACGCGCTCGAGCACCGCGAGCGCTTCCTCGCCGTTGCCGGCCTGGGCGCAGGTCAGGCCCTGGCTTTCGACGGCCTTGGCCATGGCATGACGAACCTGCTGGTCGTCGTCCACGATCAGGCAGCGGGGCGAGGATGATAGGCCGGAAGAAGCGGGTACCGTCACAGATGCCAAGGTATCCAGTCGGGGCCCCGCCAGCAACGGCGCTTGCCGCATCCGGTTGCCGGGCTTACGCTTGACCCATCCTCCGCTCTCTCACCGACGGTGCCATGACACGCATCAAGCAGCACGATACCGACTTTGCCTTTGCCACGCGCGCCGTCCACGCGGGGCAGGCACCCGATCCCAGCACCGGCGCCGTGATGACGCCCATTTACCAGACGTCCACGTACGTCCAGGCCGGCCTGGGCAAGCACAAGGGCTACGAATACGCCCGGACCCAGAACCCGACGCGGGAGGCCTGGGAGCGCTGCGTCGCCAGCCTTGAAGGGGGCCAGTACGGCTTTGCCTTCGCCTCGGGACTTGCCTCGCTCGATGCAGTGCTCAAGATGCTCTCCCAGGGCGACCACGTCGTGTCCGGCGAGAATATCTACGGCGGCTCGCACCGGCTGATGCAGCAGGTGTACAGCCGGCTCGGGCTGGAGTTCACCTTCGTGGACATGCGCGACATTCGCAATGTCGAGCAGGCACTCAGGAAAGAGACGAAGGTCATCTACTGCGAGACCCCGACCAACCCGATGATGAACCTGGCCGATCTGGCCGCGGTCGGTGATCTGGCCCAGGCGCACGGGCTCATCTACGTCGTGGACAATACGTTCGCCACGCCATTCTTCCAGCAGCCGCTTTCCCACGGCGCCGACATCGTCCTGCATTCCACCACCAAGTACCTGAATGGCCACAGCGACATGGTGGGCGGCATGCTGGTCACCTCGCGCGACGACCTGGCCGAGCGGCTCGGCTTCCTGCAGAACTCGGCCGGTGGCGTACCGGGGCCGATGGATTGCTGGCTTGCCCTCCGCGGCGTAAAGACGCTCCCGCTCAGGATGCGCCAGCATGACGCCAACGGCCGTGCGATCGCCGAGTGGCTTTCGGGCCAGAAGGGGGTGCAGAAGCTCTACTACCCGGGGCTTTCCAGCCATCCGCAGCATGACCTGGCCGAACGGCAGATGACAGGGTTTGGCGGCATGCTGTCGTTTGACCTGGGCGATGAAGGACGGGCACGGAAATTCGTGGAATCGACCCGCATCTTCGCCCTGGCCGAATCCCTGGGCGGCGTGGAGAGCCTGATCGGCCATCCGGCATCCATGACCCACGCCTCGGTCCCACGCGCCATGCGCGAGGCGATGGGGCTGACCGACAGCCTCGTTCGGCTCTCCTGCGGCATCGAGGATACCCAGGACCTGATTGCAGACCTGGATCGGGCGTTGGGTGCAGGGTGAAACGGAGCGAGGGTCTGCAGCGTATGGCGAGGGACTCGGGACTTGGGACGCGCGCTGCGTGCCATTCGAGTCCCGCGTCCCGCGTCCCGCGGCTATGAACCGCCGCTCTCCTGCTCAAGGAGTACAGCCATGACCATTCCCGCCCCCCGATCCCGCCGCACCTTCCCCGAGATAGCGGCCGTCAGCTGGGAGCATGCCGCCGACCGGGCAGCGCTTCAGGCCCTGCGCGCCGTTCCGGGCGTGGATGAAGTCATCCGGAAAGTGATCGCCATCCTGGGCGGCGAACGCGGCATCCGTCTCCTGTTCCAGGGCAACGCCGTCCGGGTCGG
>DAIMFY010000453.1:0-1838 GCA_036724295.1 Gemmatimonadales bacterium
TTCGTGCTTTCGTGTGAAGGCTGTTTTTCGTGCTTTCGTAGTTTTCGTGTTTTCGCGATCTTCAGTTGCTGGTCGCGCTGCGGGCTTCCCGGATGGCGCGCAGATGCTCCTGGTAGGTCCGGGAGAAGATATGGTGGCCGTCTGGTCGGGCCACGAAATACAGGTACGGGACATCGGCCGGGTAGAGCGATGCCTCGATGCTCCGGAGGCTCGGCGAATTGACAGGGCCCGGTGGCAGGCCCGGGTGCAGGTAGGTGTTGTACGGTGACGGGGTGCGGTAATCCCTGGTGTAGAGCCGCTTCTTCCGCTCTCCCGTTGCCAGCTGGATGGCATACTGCACGGTTGGATCGGCCTGCAGCGCCATGCCGATCCGCAGGCGGTTGAGGTATACGCCGGCGATCGTTTCCCGCTCCTGGTCCACCTTGGCTTCACCTTCCACAATCGACGCCAGCGTCACGACTTCGAGCCGGTCCATGTGGATGCTGTCGAGCCGAGCAGTCCATTCCGGCTTCCAGCTCGCGTCGAACTGGCGGACCATGAGCGCGATCAGGTCGTGCGCGCGGGCATCCTGCGCCAGAAGGTAAGTGTCGGGATGCAGGAACCCCTCGAGGGAGGGGGCCCGGATCCCGAACGAGTCGGCGAGTGCGGTATCGCGCGCAGCCGCGACGAAGGAGTCGGCCGATACGCCGAGCTCGCGGCTGGCAATGTCGGCGACCTCGGCGATCGTCAGGCCCTCGGGAATGGTGACGCGCACCGAGGCGGTGCGCCCCTCGGCCAGCATCCTGAGCAGCGCCCCGGCCGACGTGCCCCGGCTCGCCGCGTACGGTCCCGCGTGCACCTTGCGGTCGGCGCTCGTCAACCGGGCGCGCAACTTGAAGGCGAAGCGATTGCCGATCAGTCCGTGGGCATCGAGGGTGTCGAGCACCTGGCTGAAGGTCGCGTTTTCGGGGATCGTGAAGTGCTCGGCCCTGCCTGCGGGGCCGGGGGATGAGCAGGACGAGAGGACGGACAGGACGGACAGGGCGGACAGGACGGACAGCAGGCGCGGCCTGCGAGGCGCGCTCGGTACTCGACTCTCGACTCCCGACGCTCCCTTCACGGCTGGTTGCGTCTCGTTTCCAGAAAGTGCTGCAGCAGCACGGTGGCGGCCAGGGCGTCCACGTCCTGCTTCCGGCTTCGCGTGGAGCCTTCCATTTCGCGGATGGCGCCGAGGGCGCGCGCGGTCGAGAAGCGTTCGTCCACGAAGTCGAGCGGCAGCTCGGCGCGTGCCGCCGCGAGGGTGCCCATCTCGCGTGCGCTCCGCGCCGCGGCCTCCTCGTTACCCTCTGCCGTGAGCGGCAGGCCCACGATCAGGCCGACAGGGCGTTCGGCTTCTACCAGCGCCAGGAATGCGGGCATGGGAAATCGCTTGCCGGCTCGGCGGGTGAGAGTGGCGCGGGGGCTCGCTATGAGCTGGGTTTCATCGCTCACGGCCACCCCGATGCGCACCTCGCCCCAGTCGAGAGCGAGGAGGCGGCCGGTGCGGGGGATCATGGGCATGCGCCCCGGCGCGCAACAGCGGGGGCGGCATGCATGCCGCCCCTACTGTTGCATGCTGGCGAAGAATTCCTTGTTGTTCTTGGTGCGCTTCATCCGCTCGAGCAGGAACTCGATCGCCTCCACCGGCGGCATGTCCGCGAGGAAGTTGCGCAGCAGGTAGACCCGGTTGAGCTCGTCCTTGTCCATGAGCAGCTCTTCCTTGCGGGTGCCGCTCTTCTGGATGTCGATGGCGGGCCAGATGCGACGGTCGGCGAGGCGGCGGTCGAGCACCAGTTCCATGTTGCCGGTGCCCTTGAACT
>DAIMFY010000454.1:0-1814 GCA_036724295.1 Gemmatimonadales bacterium
CATCGCCGCGTCAAACATGGACATCACTCCGCCCGACGGGAGATGCTCCGTCCAGTTGCCTTCCTTGTCCGGCACCAGCGCGTTCTTGATCCGCACGTTCCCGAAGGTGCCCCGCATCATGACCTGGTGATTCCCTCGGCGCGAGCCGAAGGTGTTCCAGTCCACCTGCTCCACGCCGTGCTCGCGGAGGTAGCGCGCCGCCGGCCCGTTCTTGGGAATTGCGCCCGCCGGCGAGATATGGTCGGTCGTGACCGAGTCGCCCAGCACCGCGAGCGCGCGCGCCCGGCGGATATCCTTGAGCGGCGGCGCCTCCGCCGGCAGCTCCTGGAAGAAGGGCGGCTCCTGCACGTAGGTGCTTTGCGGATCCCACGCGTAGCGCTTCCCCTCGGGCACCGGCAGCGCCTTCCATTCGTCATCCCCCTCGAACACTTCTCCATATTCCTTTTCGAACATCCCCGGCAGCACCGCCTTGGTCACCATCTCGGCGATTTCCTCCGCCGTCGGCCAGATGTCGCGGAGATAGACTGGCTGCCCGTCATTGCCGATGCCGAGCGGCGCTTCCGTGATGTCGGCGTCGACCTTGCCCAGCAGGGCGAAGGCCACGACCAGCATCGGCGACGCCAGGTAGTTGGCGCGCACCAGTGGATGGATGCGGGCCTCGAAGTTCCGGTTGCCCGACAGTACCGCCGCCGCCACCATCGAATGCTCCTCGATCGAGTGCGCCACCGGCTCCGGCAACGGACCGCTGTTGCCGATGCAGGTGGTGCAGCCGTACCCCACCGTCTGGAAGCCCAGCGCGTTCAGGTCGGCAGTAAGCCCGGCCTTGTTGAGGTAATCGGTGACGACGCGCGAGCCGGGCGCGAGACTGGTCTTGACCCACGGTCTCGTGTGCAGCCCCTTGGCCACCGCCTTCCGCGCCACCAGGCCGGCACCAATCATGACCGATGGATTGGAGGTGTTGGTGCAGGACGTAATGGCGGCAATGACGACCGAGCCGTCGTGCAGTTCGCACTCTTCGCCGTTGATGTTGCAGCTGATGCCTTCGGCGGGGGCCTCGAGCGTGGCGGTCGACGGTGATTGCCCACCCTCGCCCGACCACCGCTCGAGCGAGGCCTGCGCCGCCTGCCGCCGCTTCTCCGGCACGGTGGGCTGCATCAGCCCCGGCAACGTCAGCGCAAAGCTCCGGTCCAGTTCCTTGAGTTCGATCAGATCCTGCGGCCGCTTGGGACCCGCCACGCTCGGCGTGATGGTGCCGAGGTCGAGCTCCATGGTGTCGGTAAATACCGGGTCCGGTGTGGCATCGGTCCGGAAGAGGCCCTGCTCCTTGCAGTAGCGCTCCACCCGTTCCACCACGTCGGCGCTGCGGCCGGTGTTCCGGAGATAGCGGAGCGTGATGTCGTCCACCGGGAAGAAGCCGATGGTGGCGCCATATTCCGGCGACATGTTGCCAATGGTGGCGCGGTCCGGCAGCCCCAGCGAAGAGAGTCCGGTGCCATAGAATTCCACGAACTTGTCTACCACGCCCTTGGCGCGGAGCATGTTGGTCACCCGCAGCACCAGGTCAGTCGCCGTGGTGCCGAGGGGCAGGGCACCGGTCAGCTTCACGCCGATCACGTCCGGAATGAGCATGAAGTAGGGCTGGCCCAGCATCACCGCTTCCGCCTCGATGCCACCGACGCCCCAGCCCACCACGCCCAGCCCGTTGATCATCGGGGTGTGCGAGTCGGTGCCCACCAGCGTGTCGGGATACATGGTCGGCTCGCCGAACTGGTCCCGCAGCTGCACGCAGGGCGAGAGATATTCCAGGTTCACCT
>DAIMFY010000455.1:0-1812 GCA_036724295.1 Gemmatimonadales bacterium
TTCATCGCAACGACCGAGTGCAAGGCGAGCGAGCCGTACAAGCGCGCCATCCTCGAGGCGGACGCCGATGACATCGTGCTGACCGAACGGCTGACTGGCGTGCCTGTGGCCGTGATCCGGACGCCGTTCGTCGAGCGCATGGGCACGCGGGCTGGGGTGCTGGCGCGCTGGATGCTGCGGCACCGACGCACCAAGCGGCTCATGCGCAGCATTTACGCCCTTCGCTCGCTCTGGCAGCTCAAGCGTGCCTCGCTCGACGAAACCGGGGAGCGGGACTACTGGCAGGCGGGACGGAGTGTCTCGGAGATAGATTCCATTGAGCCCACCGGCGTCGTCGTGCAGCAATGCGCCTTGGCCTGGCGGGGAAAAGGGGTCAGGGATTAGGGGTCAGGGCAGAAGGACGGGCGCTCGTCTCGCCATCCCCGACTCCTGATCCCTGGCCCCTAACCCCTAACCCCTGATCCCTAACCCCTAATGCCCATGGTCACCGCCATCATCCTGTTCACAATCTCCCGCGGACGGGTCAACGAAGTCGCCGAGCGGCTCGCGGCGCTTCCCGGCGTGGCCGAGGTCTATTCTGTGGCTGGCCGGTACGACCTCGCTGTCATCGTGCGGGTCCCGCGCAACGAGGACCTGGCCGACCTGGTCACCAGCCACATGGTGGGGATGGACGGAATCGCTGCCACCGAGACGCTGATCTCCTTCCGCGCCTTCAACCAGAAGGACATCGAAGCGGGCTTCGCGCTGGGCGGCGAGGGGGGCCGGTGAGCGAAGCGGAACGATCACCGAAGCCACTCATTATCGGTGTCGCCGGTGGCTCGGGCTCGGGCAAGACCACCGTGGCGCGCGCCATTCATGATGCGCTGGGGATCGAAGGCGCCTTCATTGACCAGGATGCCTACTACAAGGAACTGGGGCACCTCTCGCTGGAGGAGCGGAAGCAGGTCAATTTCGATCATCCCGACTCGATCGACTTCGACCTCTTTCTCGACCACCTGACGCGGCTCTCCAACGGCCAGCCGATCGAGAAGCCCACATATGATTTTGCGGCGCACACCCGCAGTGACCGCCGTATCCTGATTCAGCCGAGGGATGTGGTGCTGGTGGACGGCATCCTGCTGTTCGTCGATCCGCGCCTCCGGATGCTGTTCGATATCAAGGTCTTCGTGGATGTGGATGACGACGTCCGCTTCATTCGCCGCCTGCAGCGCGATCTCACCGAGCGTGGCCGTACCCTCGACGACGTGATTCGCCAGTATCTCGCCACCGTTCGTCCCATGCACCTGGAGTTCGTGGAGCCCTCCAAGCGCTACGCCGACGTGATCCTGCCAGAAGGCGGGCATAACCAGATTGGCGTCGAGATGGTGCTGGCGCGCGCCGAGCTGGAATTGCGCCGTCGCCAGGGCGCTGGTGCCCCATGAGCGGGAAGCCGAAGGAGGACATTGCCGTTCGCGCCCGCAACATGGGCGTGGGGATGATCCGGCGCCACATCTTCCTCTGCTGCGAGCAGACCAAGCCCAAGTGCTGCACCCACGAGGAAGGACACGCCTCGTGGACCTACCTGAAGGAACGCCTCAGCGAACTTCACCTCGTGAAAGCAGGTGGAGTCTATCGCACCAAGGCCAACTGCCTCCGCATCTGCCAGCAGGGCCCCATCGCCGTGGTCTGGCCTGATGGCGTCTGGTACCGGGGCTGCACGCCAGCGGTCCTGGAGCGCATCATCCAGGAGCACCTGATCGGCGGTGTGCCGGTCGAGGAATATCGCATTCCTGTTGCACCAGGCTCGCCGGAATAACCGCTCGTCCCATTGCG
>DAIMFY010000456.1:0-1796 GCA_036724295.1 Gemmatimonadales bacterium
ACCATCACGCTGAACGATACGTTTTCGCGGTCGTAACGGCACGGACCGTCGGGGGTGGATACACGTAGGGGCGCATCGCGATGCGCCCCTACGTGTATCCACCCCCGTCATCAATACGCCGCGCCACCCCCGCCATACCGGGGATCGCTCACGCCTTCCCAGCCCCCGCTGGTGCGGATGATCGCTTCCACATCGCCCGAATACCCGCCTTCCTCGACGTGGTAGCCCCGCGCCTTGAGGTCGGCGATGGTTGCGCTCGAGAAGCCGTTCCGCTCCAGCCGCACCACGTCTGGCAGCGCCTGGTGATGCATGCGCGGCGCGGCCACGGCATCGGCCAGCGACATGTGGTGGTCAATGACGTTCGAGATCACGTGATACACCATGGTGATGATGCGGGGTCCTCCCGGCGTGCCCACTACCATGTACAGGTCGTCCGTGGAATCCAGCACGATGCTCGGCGTCATCGCCGACAGCATGCGCTTGCCCGGCTCGACGCCATTCGCTTCGCCCTGCACCAGCCCGAACATGTTGGGCTTGCCGGGAGCGGTGGCGAAGTCATCCATCTCGTCATTGAGCAGGAAGCCCGCACCGGTGACCGTGACGCCGCTGCCATAGCTGTTGTTCAGCGTGGTGGTGGTGCTAACCGCGTTTCCGTCAGCGTCAACGACGCTGTAGTGGGTGGTGGAACTTCCGGTGGGAAGACTGGGGTCGAACTTGGGCGTGGTCCCGGCCTTCTCCCCGATGCGGGACCGGATGGAGTCGGCGTACGACTTGGACAGCAGCCGGGCGAGCGGCATGTCGAGGAACGCGGGATCGCCCAGGTACATGTTGCGATCGGTGAAGGCCTGACGCATCGCCTCGGTCTCACGATGCAGCAGCTCGCCGGTGCCGAACGCCGGAAGGGTGGGCCACCCCTCCATGATGTTGAGGATTTCGCCCATGGTCACGCCGCCCGAGGATGCCGGCGGCATCGAATACACGGTGTAGCCGCGATAGGTGACTCGCACCGGGTCGCGCCACAGGGCCTTGTAGTTGGCCAGGTCCTCGTGGGAAATCAGCCCGCCGCCCAGGTCCATTTCCTTCACGATCAGGTCCGCCACCGCGCCCTTGTAGAAGCCGTCCCGGCCCTGGTCACGAATGGCCATGAGCGTGCGAGCCAGGTCGGGCTGGCGCCAGACCGTGCCCGGCTGCGGAGCGTGACCGTTGTCCGGGAGGAACTTGCGGCGCGAGGCGGGAAAGAGGAAAAGCATCTCGCGCGAGCCTTCGATCGAACGGAACCGGAACGAGTCGACCGTGAAGCCGTCCGCCGCCAGCCGCACCGCCGGCTCGACCACGTCGCGCCAGGGGAGCTTGCCGAAGCGGCGGTGGGCCTCGGCCATGCCCGCCACCGACCCCGGCACGCCGGCAGCCAGGTGTCCGACGATGCTCAGGTTGGTGGGATTGCCGCGCAGGTCCACGTACATGTTGGGCGTGGAACGGCCAGGCGCCACTTCCCGGTAGTCCAGCGTGAAGACGCCGCCGTCCTTGAGCCGGATGACCATGAACCCGCCGCCGCCGATGTTGCCGGCCTCGGGATGCACCACCGTGAGCGCGAAGCCGACGGCGACCGCGGCGTCCACCGCATTGCCGCCCTGCTGCAGGATATCCCGGCCAACCTGGCTCGCAATCTCGTTGCCCGAGACAACGACGGCATGTGAGCCCGTGACGACGCGCGACTTGCCGCGCAGCGGCCAGGTGGCGCTCATGCCCTGCGCACCGGATCCGGCGCCGCTGGTGCCGGTGTAACCGGTGTTGCT
>DAIMFY010000457.1:0-1789 GCA_036724295.1 Gemmatimonadales bacterium
CACTGGCCGTTCCTGCGAGACCGGCGCATCGAGGCGTACGCCGACCTCACCCAGCGCTATCTCGACGGCTGACGCGCGGCCGCGCCCAGGCGACGTGACCACCGACTCCACCACGCGGACTCCCGCGGAACTGGGCTACCGGATGCCGGCGGAATGGGCGCCGCACCGCGGCACCTGGCTCAGCTGGCCCCACAAGGAAGCCTCCTGGCCGGGCAAGTTCGCGCCAGTGCCGGATCTCTTCTGCGAGATCGTGCGCCACCTGGGCCGCGGCGAAGAGGTGCACATCAACGTGGCCGGCGCGGAGATGGAGGCCGGTGTCCGCCGCCGGCTCATTTCGCTCGCCATCCCTCTCAACAGCGTCTATTTCCACCATAACCCGACCAACGATGCCTGGTGCCGGGATCACGGCCCCATTTTCATCCAGCGCGACGGCGAACGCGGGCGGGAACAGGCCATCGTGGACTGGGGATTCAACGCGTGGGGCGGGAAGTATCCACCGTATGATCTCGACGACGTGGTACCGAGCCGCATTGCCGACGAGTACCGCATTCCCGTGTTCCATCCCGGCATCATCATGGAGGGCGGCTCGCTCGACGTGAACGGGCGGGGCACGCTGCTCACCACGGAATCCTGCCTGCTAAACCCGAACCGCAACCCGGACCTCACGCGCGACGAGATCGAGCAGTACCTGAAGGACTATCTCGGGGTCACGAACATTCTCTGGCTGGGCGATGGCATCGAGGGCGACGACACCGATGGCCACGTGGACGACATTACCCGCTTCGTAGACGAGCACACCATCGTCACGGTAGTGGAGCACGATCCGGCCGACGCCAACTACGCACCGCTGCGGGAGAACCTCGCGCGCCTGCAGGAAATGCGCGACCAGGATGGAGAACCGTTCCGGGTCGTCACGCTTCCCATGCCCAGGCGGCTGGAGCACGACGGCCAGCGCCTGCCGGCGAGCTACGCCAATTTCTACATCGGCAACGACGTGGTGCTGCTCCCGTTCTATGATCGCGCCCGGGACATCGAGGCGCGCGCGACACTGCAGGATCTCTTCCCCGGCCGCGAGGTGATCGGGCTGGATTGCACCGATCTCGTCTGGGGCCTGGGCGCCTTTCACTGCGTGACCCAACAATGGCCAGCCACATGAAACCTGTTGTCGAGTGCGTCCCCAACTTCAGCGAGGGACGTGACACCGCCATCATCGACACGATCACCCAGCGGATGAACACGGTGCCGGGCGCCGCGGTGCTGCACGTCGATCCCGGCATGGCCACCAATCGCACGGTGGTGACGCTGGCTGGCGAGCCGGAGGCGGTGCTCGAAGCGGCGTTTCGCGGCATTGCGGCGGCGGCCGAGCTGATCGACATGAGCCGCCATCACGGCGAGCATCCGCGAATGGGAGCCACCGATGTCTGCCCCTTCGTGCCGATCAGCGGCGTCAGCATGGAGGAAGCGGCGGCGCTGGCCCACCGTCTGGGTGAGCGGGTGGGCACGCAGCTTGGGATCCCGGTCTATCTCTACGAGGCGGCGCAGACTGACGCAGCGCGACGTCGACTTCCTGACATTCGCGAGGGTGAATACGAAGGGCTCGAACGCAAGCTGGCCGACCCGAAGTGGAAGCCCGATTTCGGCCCGGCGAGGTTCAGTGCGAAGAGCGGCGCCACGGTCATCGGCGCGCGGGACTTCCTGGTGGCATACAACGTCAATCTCAACACCACGTCCACGCGGCGCGCCAATGCCGTGGCCTTCGACGTGCGGGAGGCAGGACGCCCGCAGCGCG
>DAIMFY010000458.1:0-1785 GCA_036724295.1 Gemmatimonadales bacterium
CCGCCGCCTTCACCGCATCCACCCAGCTCTGGCAGCAGCCGCAGGTGGGGGATTTATAGACGGTCATGACGGGGAGGTCGGACTGGGATGACGGGTCGGACGGGACGGACTGGGCGGACGAGACGGACTGATCCGAGGTCGCCGCGGGCGGGATGGCGTTATCCGCCTGCGAGTTGCAGGCAGCGAGTGCGACCACGGCGATGGCGATGGTGAGGGCGAGTCTCATGCAAGTGGTTCCGGTGACGGGATCAGGAGGTCAGGTAGCGCTCGCGAACAATACGCAGGTGGTGCAGCTCGTGCCCGGCAATGATCCAGGCGACGGCGCGCACGGTGAAGAGATTCTCATTGGCGGTGCCGCGTCGCGCGAAGGTGTCTTCGCCCAGCCCCTGCAGCAGCGCCACCGTCGACGAGCGCGCGGCAAAGAGTTCGGCCGCAAGGCCCGCCATGCCCCGCACCTCGGCGCCGGCGGCTGCGGCCCAGTCGGTCTCGGAAAAGCCGGGAAGCGGCTGGGGGTCGTTGCGGGCGAACGAGAGCATCCGATAGCTGAAGACCCGCTCGGCATCGGACAGGTGCAGGACGATGTCCTTCACGCTCCACTTTCCTGGTGCGTAGCGGAAGTTGGCCTGCTCATCGGAGAGGGCGGTGAACAGTTTCCGGGTCTGGTCGCCCTGCCGGGCCAGATGGGTCACCAGGTCCGTGATATCGGACGTCTCGTCGATGTAGCCGGCGTACCACTGGGTGTATTCGTCGGCTGCGGGACGTGGTATCGAGATGCTCATCGTACTCCTCCTGACGTGGACCGGCGGCGCGAAGCCGCCTGGCGGGGATGCCAGCGGAACCGCGCCAGCGGCACCTGGCCGCGCTGGTCGAAATGTACGCCCTCCCGCTCCAGCAGCAGCCGCTGTTCCAGCGCCGATCGCGATCCGGGCGGGAGGCTCACCATGCCACGGGCGTTGAGCACCCGCTGCCACGGCACGGCGGAGTGGAGCGGAAGCGCGTGAAGGGCGTATCCCACCTGGCGAGCCCGCCCGGGCATGCCGGCAAGTTCGGCCACCTGGCCGTAGGTGGCAACGCGGCCGGAAGGAATCCGCCGCACCACCGCGTAGATCCGTTCGTAGCTGGAAGCCGTCATCCGTTCCGGATCCAGAGCGACAGTACCAGCGCGGCGACGTAGGTGATCCAGGCCAGGAATGGCAGCAGCAGCCAGCTGGCGACGGCCCGGATTCGATGAAAGCTGACCATCGTCATGATGATGGCCACCCAGAGCGCCGAGAGGCAGAGCATGGCGAGATCGGGGCGGCGGAGGCCATGGAGCAGCGGAGCCCAGAGCGCGGCAAGGGCCAGCAGGACACCGAACCAGATGAGCGCCAGCCGAACCGGCGTGCGCGCGCGCTCGCGCCAGACATTCCACGCGGCGAAGGCGAGCAGCGCAAACAGCAGGGTCCGGGCTGACTCGAACAGCCAGTCGGGGGCGGTCCAGGCCGGCTTCCGGAGCGCATCGAACCAGGCGCCCTGCCGGGAGAGCATCGCTGAGATGGCGCCCACAGCCTCGACACCCACCAGCCACGCCACCACCGCGCTGCGTCCCGGTGATGGACGGCTGGCACGCCTGGTTGTGACCCGGCTCACGAAAACCACTTTGGATAGGGTCCATATTGACACTTCTGCCCCGGTTGCGCTTGGCCTGCCCGGGAGTCAGGACAGCGTTTCGGACTCATGAAGAAGGGATATACCATGTCAAAGCCAGACGATAAGTCCATGCCGGATTTCTCCGGCGTAAAGAGC
>DAIMFY010000459.1:0-1778 GCA_036724295.1 Gemmatimonadales bacterium
CGCCTACACGCGATACAGTGATAATCGCTGGTCGGCACGGGGCACACCCAACCGGAGCGATTGGCTGGAGGTGGAGTGGCAGGTGCCGCGCCGGGTAGCGCGCGCAGAGATTCATTTTGCCGGCGAGGGTGGAGGGCTGGCAGCGCCGAGGAGCTACCTGCTGCAATATTGGAATGGCACACAATGGCAGAATGTCCGGGAAGCACGACGCCTGCCGCTCCTGCCGGAGGCCTCGGCCATGAACACTGTCTGGTTCGCTCCGGTCGAGACCAGCCGCATGCGTGTCGTCATGGAGCACGCGGCACCCGCGGCGTCGGCCGTTACTGAACTTCGCATCTGGAAGGATGAACCATGAGCTACGCCATGCGTCGGCTGGGTTTCATCATCATGCTCGCGGCCGTCGCGGCGTGCGGCACCGGCACACAGGACGCAGTCAACGGGAGAGAGGCCACCGTGACTCGTGAACCGTTCGGCATGACACCCGAGGGCGACTCCGTGGAGCTGTTCACGCTCACGAACGCCAACGGCGTCGCGTTGCGGGCGATGACGTACGGCGGGATCATCGTCTCGCTCACGGTGCCGGACCGCGACGGGAAGCTCGGCGACGTGGTGCTCGGCTATGACAGCTTGGCGGGGTACCTGCGCGCTTCGCCCTACTTCGGCGCCATCGTGGGGCGTTACGCCAACCGGATTGCCAAGGGCACCTTCGTGCTTGACGGCAAGACCTATCACCTGGCCATCAATAATCCGCCCAACGCCCTTCATGGCGGGCTTCGGGGCTTCGACAAGGTGGTGTGGACGGGTGAATCGTTTTCGGACGCGCGCGGGACGGGTGTGGTGTTCCACCATACCAGCCCCGACGGCGATGAGGGCTATCCGGGCACGGTCACCGTGCAGGTGAGCTACACGCTCACCGACAGCAATGATGTCGTGATCGACTACCAGGCCACGACAGACAAGGCGACACCCATCAATCTCTCGCAGCATTCCTACTTCAATCTCGCGGGCGCCGGCAGCATTCTCGGCCACGAGCTGATGCTCGCGGCCGATTCCTTCACGCCGATTGATTCCACGTTCATCCCGACCGGCGTCATCGCGCCGGTCGCAGGCACGCCCTTTGATTTCCGCACCCCGCACCCGATCGGCGAGCGGATCAACGACGACAACGAGCAGCTTCGGTTCGCCGGCGGCTACGATCACAATTTCGTGCTGAATCACGCTGGCACCGGGCTGGCCCTGGCGGCTCGCCTCAGTGATTCGGCCAGCGGGCGAGTGCTCGAGATCCGCACGGACCAGCCGGGTATCCAGTTCTATTCCGGGAACTTCCTTGACGGCACCATCACCGGCAAACACGGGGTGGTGTACGCGCACCGGAGCGGGCTCGCGCTGGAGACCCAGCACTTCCCGGACTCCCCCAATCATCCCGGGTTCCCGTCCACTATTCTTGAGCCGGGGCAGCAGTTCCGCTCAAGGACGCTGTGGCACTTCGGCATTGAGACGGACCGTACCCCCTGACCCACTTCCATCGCGGAGATCGCGGAATGCGCATGCGCACGCTGCTGTTCGGTACCCTCACACTTTTCCTCGTCGTCAGCCCCGCCGCAGCCCAGCGGCCGGGAGCGCCGGGAGGCCGATCCGGCTCGGGGGGCGACAGCAGCAGTACCGCCCGCAAGGACACGACAGGCGTGCCCGCCGTCGAGAGGGTATCGACCACGAAGCACAGCATGACCGTCAACGGCAAGACGATCGCCTATACCGCCAACACCGGCACGATGGTG
>DAIMFY010000460.1:0-1769 GCA_036724295.1 Gemmatimonadales bacterium
CGCGCCGAGCGCATCCTCTCCATGGAGAGCGGTCACCTGGTGCCGCACTCGGGATGGGAGGCTATGTCGACATGACCTGCGAAAATTGTGGTGAACGGGAGGCGGTGGTCCACCTGACGCAAATCGAGGACTCCCAGGTCACCACCGTGCATCTTTGCGAGCGATGCGCCGCCGAGCGTGGTGTCGAGCCGCCGCCGGCGGGCAAGACACCGCTGGGAAGCTTCCTCGCGGCCATTGGCGACGCTGAGGCTCCCGACAGCGCCGAGGTGGAGCGCTGCCCCGGCTGTGGCGCCAGCTTCGCCCATTTCCGGGAGACCGGACGCCTGGGGTGCGCCGAATGCTGGATCGCCTTCGAGGCACCGCTGCGGGACCTGGTGCGCCGGCTTCACGGGTCAACGGTGCACGTGGGCGAACGGTACGTCGCGCGGGGCGCTTCCGCCGTGGTACACACCGACGAGGACCTGCGCGAGCGGCTCCGAGTGGCTATCGAGACCGAGAATTTCGAGCTGGCCGCCGAGCTCCGGGACCGGCTGCGCCAATGATCGACCTGTCGCTCATGGCCGATGGCGGCATGGGCTGGCTCGATGCCAGCGGGCCCGAGAGCCACCTGGTGCTCTCGACCCGGATCCGGCTCGCCCGCAATCTGGCGGCAGTCCCGTTCCAGGGCAGGAGCGACGATGCGGAGCGCGAGCGCATCCTTCGGGACGTGACCGCCGCCGCCCACGACACGGTGCTGCTGGGCCGGGCCGTCATGTTCCGGCTCGATCGGCTGGATGAGGCGGACCGAGAGCTCCTCCACGAGCGGCACCTGATCAGCAAGGAGCTGGCTGGCATCGAGCCCGGCGGGCGGGTGCGCTACGGTGCGGCGCTCCTGCACCAGGACCGCATCGGGGTGATGCTCAACGAGGAAGACCACCTTCGGATCCAGGGCCTCTACTCGGGGTTTGCCCTGCAGGCCGCCTACGCCGATGTTGACCGGCTGGATGGGGAACTGGGACGCCAGCTTGCCTTCGCGTTCCACCCGGAGTTCGGTTATCTTACGGCCTGTCCCACCAATGTGGGCACGGGCCTCCGAGCATCCGTCCTCATCCATCTTCCCGGCCTCGTTCTCACCAAGGAAGTCTCCCGCGTCCTGCAGGGACTGGCGCAGGTCGGGCTGACGTTCCGGGGCCTGTACGGCGAAGGCAGCGAGGTCGTCGGCAATTTCTTCCAGCTGTCCAACCAGACGACGCTCGGCAAGGGCGAGACCGACCTGCTGGACCATCTGGCGCGCGTCGTGCGTCAGGTGATCGAATACGAAGAACAGGCGCGGCAGGTGCTGCTGCAGAGCGCGCCGACAATCATCGAGGATAAGGTCTGGCGCGCGTACGGCCTGTTGCGTCACGCCCGGAACCTGTCCTTTGACGAGGCCATGAACCTGCTGAGCGCCGTGCGGCTCGGCGCCGGGCTGGGGTTGATTCCCGGCATCGGCATGTACACCCTCAACAAGCTGCTGATCCAGTCACAGCCGGCCCATCTGGCAGTGGCTGAAAACCTGCCCCTCGGAGACCCCGCGCTCGCTCTGCGTCGCGCGGCGCTGGTCCGCAGGGTGCTCGAAGATGACGTAGAGCGCCGCTAGTCCCGGCGCCGGCCGAAGGCGAGACACCAGGAATGAACGGTTACAACTTTACCGATCGGGTGCGAAAAGTCCTGCAGATGGCGCGGGAGGAAGCCGCGCGCCTGCACCACGAATACGTGGGCACGGAGCACATCCTCCTCGGCCTCATTCG
>DAIMFY010000461.1:0-1768 GCA_036724295.1 Gemmatimonadales bacterium
GCAGGGCGCCCCAGAATTCCTCCGGACTCACGATCACTTCGTGATGATCAGTGCGATACCGTTCGGCGACGAGCCGGGCGTAGTGCAGCTCGTTCGCTTCCCGCTCGCGGAAGGCAACGGAAAACGTCTTGATGGGATCCTGGACCAGCGTCGCCATAGTGGCCGTGATGGCCGCCGAGTCGATGCCGCCGGAGAGGAACATGCCGAGCGGCACGTCGGCCATGAGCCGGAGCCGGACGGCCTCGCGAAAGCGCTCGGCGTATTCAGCCACCAGTTCGGCGTCGGAGCGGGTCTCGGTCGGAACCGCAAACGAGAGATCCCAGTAGGGGCGGGTCATGACCCGCCCCGCTTTCCACGTCAGCGTATGTCCCGGCAGCAGCCGCTTCACGCCCTTGAAGAGCGTGTCCTCACCGGACGGCGCATGATTGGCCAGGTAATCGGGAAATGCCCGGCGGTTGAGCTCCGCGCCGACGGCGCCGGCTGCGAGCAGCGACTTGATCTCGGAGGCAAAGTAAAGCGCGCCATCGTCGCTGTGGACGTAGTAGAGCGGCTTGACGCCGAGACGGTCACGGGCAATGAACAGCTCCCGGGTCCGCGCGTCCCAGATGGCCAGGGCAAACATGCCCCGCAACTGCTCGGGCATCCGGGCGCCGTGGCGCAGATAGAGGTGGAGCACCGTCTCCGTGTCACAGTGGGTAGCGTACTGGACACCCGCCGCCTGCAGGGCCGGCATCAGCTCCGGGTGATTGTAGACCTCGCCATTGTAGACGATCTGCACGGCACCACCCGCGGCCGACATCGGCTGCGCGCCGTGGGCCACATCCACGATGCTGAGCCGCCGGTGTCCCAGGGCGATTCCGCGATCGAGAAACTCCCCTGCCCCGTCGGGTCCGCGATGGGTGAGCTGGTCGCGCATGCGCACGAGCAGCTCCCGGTCGAGCCGGCGGGACGATCCATCAGGCAGAACAATGCCGCATATGCCGCACATGAGCTTGCGTCAATCTCCGAAAGAGTCGAGTGCCCGTCCATCAAGCCGCCAGCCCGACGGGCCGACCGAGAGCTCGACAGACTGGCCAGCGCGTTCGAGCGTCACCTGGGTCCCGGTGACGTCACGGGCCCAGGTAAAGTCGCTGGCCCCCGCGCGCAGGATGGTCATCAGTTCCATGCCTCGTGTTACCTGCACCGACAGCACCTGCACTGGTATGCGAGTGCCGTAGGCCGGTGAATGCCAGGAATCGCTGACGGCGAGGGTGCACTGATCGGCGAGGACATCCAGCCGCAGCCGGTTGGCGCCGGCGTCGCGAAACATGGCGGTCTCCCGCCGCGTGGCGATGATAATGCCGGCGGCGGCATGAAAGTGCGCCTCGAACGGGAAGGAACTTCCGTCCACCCGATCACGAATGATCCAGCATTTCCAGTCCCGCAGCCACAGCACCTCGCGTCGGTGCGCGACACCCCCACCCAGCTCCTGAAACCCCTCCTGCCGACCCGCCAGGAAGACGAAGCGGGCCGACTGCTGCCATCGCTCGAAGCGCGCTTCACTGCGGTGACGCCACCGGAACGGACCCGCTGGCACAGCCGCGCTGTGGCCCGCGATGGTGAGCGTCGAGTGCGCGGAGCCGGCACGGAAGGCATCGCGTGCAGCGGGATCGGCCACATAGGTAAACGTGCCAGCATCCTGCAGGACCGTCCTGCCGCCGACCGCGAGCTCGATGGCCAGCGCGTCGCTGTGCGCGTGCCCGCCGGCGAGCCCGCCGTGCGGGCCGGC
>DAIMFY010000462.1:0-1754 GCA_036724295.1 Gemmatimonadales bacterium
CCGTCTTCCCGCCTTCCGTAAAACGAAACGGCCACCCAGTCGTGGCTGGATGGCCGCTTCTCGCAATGACAGGCTGAAGTCGGAGCTTGCGCCGCCGTTCTTCTCCCTGGTGCCGCCGACGGTTGCCCGATCGGGAGGACACGGATGGGGCTTCAGCGTTGATTCCCAGGCCGGATGGCCGTCCCACCTGGTTCATCACTGCTGGCGCTGTGAGTCCGACCGAGTCGCGGACCGGCCGTTCACAGGGCACCCCGAGGCGCCAGATCGGGGTGGACGAGGCACGCGACTGGCCCCGCCTGTCCAACTGGATCTCTCTCGGTCTTGGCGACAGACGATACCCTTGGGAAGTTCGCCCATCTCGGCCGCGGCTCCAGCCAGACCGCGTCTCGCTCGCCGCACGAACCCGGAGTCCGTACACGTGACGAATCGCGTGGCACCAGTATCGTACTTGGCGACGAATCGCGCAAGTGCCTGATTTTATTCGGTTTAGCTCAATTCAATGTGGAAGGAATGTGGGTAGCCAAGTGCCTGTGGTTACTGCTTCTGGCCCCTGGTTTCCACACCGTGTGGAGATGTGAATCCACACGGCTCAGCCGTTGTTGAAGGGGTTCAAACCGGAGCCAAGGGGACGATTGGGGATCCTGAGGGCCCGGAAGAAGTCGTCCGCCTCGTGGCCGTAGCGGATAAGACCGTCCCGGAGCGCATCCAGGCGGGCGTTTCCATACGCCCGGATTTCTTCGCCCTTGCCGGGCTGCGCCAGGGTGCTGAAGGTCTTGCTGCAGTCGGTCAGATCGGCCCGCAGCTTCACGTACGCCTTGAGGAGCTGCTGCTGCTGCGCTGTTTCCAGTCTGGTCTTCATCGCGTGGGTCCGCACCTTCTGCTCGGCGACGGGGATGTTCCGCACCCCAGCCTGGCACCACAACTCGATCTGGCGCGCACGAGACACCAGCGCGGCCGGTGATGTCTGGCGGAAATCGCGCAGCATGCGCGAAGCCGACCCCGACACCATGGCCAGCGTGTCACGAAGCTGATACATGGCCGACCGCAGGGCGATCTCATCAGTGGAGAGCGCACGATCGGGTCGAACGACCGTGGCCTGCGCCGCCACCACGGAGGGCGCTGCCGCTACCAGCATTGTCAGCACGGCACTTCTGTACACCAGTGACATCATGTTTCCGCACCTACCTCGACATAGCGCCAGGAGGGCTCACCTCCGTTGGCGGTGAAGAGCACCCCGGCGCCGCTCACGGCAAACCAGCCGCCAACCATGGCGCAGGGGGGTTCGATGTGTTCCAGGATCGGGCCGAGCCAGCGGCGCAGATAGCGCACTTCGGGTGCGCGCCGCCCGAGCATGGCCACCAGCGCGCCCGCGCCCGAGGTCGCTCGCAGGAAGTGCGCCACGGCATGCGCCCGCTGGTTGAACTCGACCGCCTTGACGCCGGGTTCGTCGAACAGCACCGCACCCTCGAAGACATCCATGGGCGGCGCGTCCAGCCGAGGCCCGAGGTACACGAAGCAACGCGAGCCATCGTCGGTCTTCCGCTCCAGGACGGCGGCCGCCGTCTCGCTGGTGAGACGAGCGGCGTGCAGCATGTCCTCGTCACGCAGGATGCCCACCGCGCCAGTCCATTCCAGCGCCGACAAGGCGTTGTCGACCGGGCACCCGTAGGCGTCATCGAAAGCCAGCAGCCTTGGCGCTTCGCCAGCCCGCATGACGAAGTGGGCCAGTCCTTCGGACCGGTCCGCGAAGGAGC
>DAIMFY010000463.1:0-1742 GCA_036724295.1 Gemmatimonadales bacterium
GCCGTGTGCCGGGATCGCTGCACCAGTGTCCACGCCGCGACCGCGATGACCAGGAGCGCCTCGACCGACTTGGTAAAGCGGGAAAACTCGGTGATGGGCTCGATGGTCATGATCATCACGAACCAGAACACGATGAAGGCCGCCGTGCCAGCATAGAGTGCGGTGCGCCATCGCTCTCGAAGCTGCCAGCCGGCGTACATCAGGCCCAGCATGGCGGCCTCGAAGGGTGTGTAGAGGTTCATGATCCAGAGATTGTGCCGACCATCGCGGCTCCAGTAGATCATGAACAGGTCTTCGATCAGCGTCAGTGCCAGGTAGGTGCACATCCATCGCAGTGGCACCGGAAGCGCCTGGCGCCGGCGCCATGCGACCAGCAGAAGCAGGACCGGCAGCAGGATCCCGAGCATGGCCAGCGGAGCGGCATGCAGGAAATGCCCGATCCGAATGACGAGGGCCCAGAGCGCATCCAGCAACTTCATCCGGTGAGGATGCTCCCGTCGCCACAGTAGGGAGGACAGGGCAGGCCTTGCTCGGCGATGTCCCCATCCACCAGGTCGCTTCCGTCAGCATCCGCCCCCACCAGCACCAGGGCATGCTGCCCCTTCGCGTTCCGGCCGTGATAGATCCTGAGGCCCACGCACCCCTCCTGGGCGAGTATCTTGTCGAGGATGCCTCGTCCGAAAAATTCACCAATTGGGTCGCCCGGCAAGGCGCTCCGCGCCTCACGCCAGCGACGGACCAGTTCGCGGGCTTCCTCCTGGGTGACAGCACGAGCTTCCTCACCGGTAAACATGCGCACTCCCTGCCCGGTAGCGGGCGGCTGACAGGATGACTGCCGTAGAGGGGAACCGACACGCGATGGCCCACGGGGATCATGCCGCGGGCGACGAACCGCTGGAGCGGCGCCGGTCCCGGGCCAATGCCCGGCCCAGGAGGGTCGTCACGTCCAGCACCGTGCGAGCGCAGAGGAATTCCCACTGCGGGAGCTCCACCCGGAAGACGCTTTCCAGGGTGGTGCGGAACCGGTCGGCCGATTCGATGGTCCAGCGCAGGTCGCGATAGAGGTGGGTGTCGGGTGTGACGGCACTGAAGTCACAGTTCCCGGTCAGCGCCACGATCAGCGTGCGGACGTAGATCCCGATGTCGCGGTCGTTGAAGTCGTCGCGAAGGCGGGTGTCGTGCTGCTGGATCAGCGCTTCGATGTCCCGGCGGTGGGAAGGCGCCATCTCACCTATCTCCTGCCGGCCCAGGCCGGCACTCAGGGGGTGAGCCAACGCTAACACCGGGATGCGATCCTGTAACCTTGGTTTTTCCCTAGTAAAAAAGTTGACAGTTCACTTTCATAACCTGATGCGAATTCACTACTTCCACGATTCCTACGGAAATTTCGGCGACGACCTGAATTTGTGGCTCTGGCCCCGGGTCCTGCCCGGGTCCAGCGCGACGGGGCCGGATCCACTTCTCCTGGGCATCGGGACGGTGTTGCATTCGCGGCATCCCCGCGAGTGCGTGAAAGTGGTGCTGGGCGCCGGTGTCGGGTACGGCGAGTTGCCGGCGAAGGATGAGCGGTGGCACTTCTACGCTGTTCGAGGCCCCGGCACCGCCGCCGCACTCGGCCTGGACCCGGCACTGGCCATGACCGATGCCGCGGCGCTCATCACCCGGCTCCTCCCGGCGGGAGGGCGCGGTGGCCCTCCGGCGTTCATGCCCCATCACAAGAGCCGTCCCAACTTCCGCTGGCC
>DAIMFY010000464.1:0-1731 GCA_036724295.1 Gemmatimonadales bacterium
CTCCATGGGGTTCGGGAGACGGTTATCGTCGGCTCTGTTCCTTTCGCCCCGACCATAACCACCGTCTGAACCCCGTCCACAAAGTCCACGATCATCTTACGGGCGCCGAGGGCTCGGACCGATGCGATATGCACCTCGGCTAGTTGCCGGCGGCCCGCTGCGTCGAGTTCGCGCCACATACCGGGAAGGTCGCGTAGCACCGCCAGTACCTCGGACCATGGGAGCTGTTGCGGCGGGCGCTGAACGTCTGCCAGCGCTGCATCCAAGCGGGCCATCTCGCGCTCCAGCGTGGCGGTGTCCCGGTCGCGGGCGTAGCGGACCAATGCCGCACTCCGCTCGCGTTCGATGCGTCGTTGCGCCACCTCATCCACGCGCGGCTCATCGGCCATGACGGTGGCGGCTTGTGTCAGATCCCATGCCGACAGCGCGGTGGCGTCCAATGCCCGGATCATCCAGCCCTCGTACAGGTCGGCCGGCTGCGAATAGCCCTTGGATCGGACCAGTCTGTTGCGGTAGGCGGTGACTCGTCGGGCGGCCGCGAACTCGGGGCAGGGATCTAGGTGGCGGTAGCGCCCCGAGTCCCCCACCAATCGACGGTCGCAGGCGGCGCAGCGCAGCATTGGCAGCGCGTACACCCGCCGCGTGCTCGGACGGCCGCCACGGGCGTTCCTGGCGGTTCTGAGCGCCTGTACGCGGTCCCACGTTGCCCGTTCGATGACTGGCTCCACCGCTGCCGGTGATCCGTCGCGGAGCAGGCCGATGTAGATGGGGTTGGTCAGGATTCCTCGGACGGTGTCGATCGGGAGGCCGAGTGCCGCCGCTATGGCTCGATCGGTATCTCCCCGGCCAGCTTGGCTGACCGCTTTCCGCACGGGCACGAGATCATCGTTCGGTCGAAGCTGAGGCGGACGACCTTGTCGCACGAATCCGAATGGCGGACGCCCGCCAGGCTCGCCAAGACGGCGTCGCTTAGCTGCGTAACCTTCTCGTATGCGTCGGGCGAGCTTCCTGGAATAACTCTCAGCCTCGACGGCTTCTCGGGCCCATGAGTCCCATGCGTCTTCGTCACTGGTCAGAATCCTCTCGTCTGCGAACAGGATGGCGGCACCAGCCGCGTGGAGGTCATGGCGGGCATTGACGGCGGTGCGGAGATCCCGCGCGAACCGGGAGACGTAGCCCACCACCAACACGTCGTATCGCTCCCCCGCCGCGGCTAGCATCTCGCGGAAGTGGGCAGTATTCCCAACGGTCCGGCCCGAGTGCGCCACGGTCCACGCCAGCCCGGTATCGATCAGCCCATACCGCTCGATCGCCCGGTCCTGCTGCTCGCGCTGCGCCTCTGGTCCGAAGGCATCGAACTGGCCGGTCGTGGATTCACGCGACCAGCGCGCGGCACGCAGCCCTCGCAGGTCATCGAGCGATGCCGGGAGTCTCATGCGGCCTTGTCTTTCGGCACGACGACGAGTCTAGCCTTTGCCTGCTCCCGCTCGGCGCGGCGCTTGACCACGATCTGACGTGCGAGCTGCACGAGGATCACGATGCGGGGCTCGATGGGCTCGGTCATGCCACCAACCGCTCGAACTCGGACCAGTCAGCAGCCGGTCGCAGGATGAAGGCGTCGACCTGGGTGACTTCGTTGAGCGCCCTGAGCCATGCCATCTGTGCCTCGGTGACACGGCCTCGAGCGGTCTTGAGCTCGATGGCGAACAGGCGCCGGCCACGGACGCAGAT
>DAIMFY010000465.1:0-1730 GCA_036724295.1 Gemmatimonadales bacterium
CCAGTGCGGGCTCTGCCGGCCCTATCTTCGCCGGATGCTGGAGACCGGCCAGACCGCTTTCCATGAACTCCTGACCGAGCGCCCATGAACGATCGCACGCTCGTCGACTGGCTCCGCACGCTCCGGCCACTGCTGACGCTCACCGTGGCGCTCTGGCTCGCGGCCCTGCTTGCGGCGATCAACGCGCGCGATGGCATAACCCTGCTATTCGTGGTTTCCGCCGTGGCCGTGACGGTCATTGCACTGCGGCGGGGCCAGCGCCTGGCCGAGCGCCAGCACCATGCCCTGAGCGCGGCACTGGCTTCGTCGGACGCACGCAATCGCGAGCTCGAACGCCTGCGCCACATTGGCGAGACCCTCCTTTCCAACCGTACCCTTGGTGACCTGCAGCAGGAAGTGGCCTTCGCGGCGGCGGACTTGCTCGAGGCGGAGAGCGGCGCGGTCACCATCGTGGTGGAAGAGGGACGCTTTCTCCGGATGGTGGCAGCAGGCGGCCAGCTTGCTTCCGCACGCGGGATGCTGCTGCCGGTGGACGGTTCGCTGCTGGGCTGGGTGGTCACCCACGATCAGCCGCTCCTCGCCAACGACGTGGATCACGATGCGCGGAGCTACAAGGATTCGCCGGCGTCGGTGGACCTTCGCACTGCGGCCATTGCTCCCCTCCGGGCGTCCGGTGTCGTGCTCGGCACCGTCGCCGTCTACAACCGGCGGGACGGCAAGGCATTTACCGAGCACGACCTCCAGCTGCTGCAGGTGCTGGGCGACCAGGTCATGGTGGCGCTGGACCGCACCGCGGGCCTCGAGGCGAGCCGCCAGAACGAGGCAGCACTTGTGCTCAAGAACCGTGAGCTGGTGCGCGCCACCCGCCTCAAGAGCGAATTCCTCGCCAACATGAGCCACGAGCTGCGCACGCCGCTCAATGCCATCATCGGCTTCAGTGACCTGCTGCGCTCGGGCCAGGTAGGCGGGGTAAACGAGGTGCAGGCCGACTTTCTCGAGTCGGTGCTGCGGAATGGCCGCCACCTCCTCGGCCTGATCAACAATGTGCTCGATCTCTCCAAGATCGAGGCAGGGCGGATGACGCTCGACCTGGGCGCCATGAATATCCGACAGGCAATCGAAGGCGCCGTGGCCGACACGGCGAGCCTGCGGGCGGCCAAGAACCAGCGCTGCACGGCGGAGGTCGATCCCGCCGGCGACTTCACCATCCAGGCCGACAGCGTACGGGTGCGGCAGGTGCTGTTCAACCTGCTGTCCAATGCCTCCAAGTTCACGCCTGAAGGAGGGGAGATCGCGGTGCAGGCGATGCGCACCCGGGCGCCCGTGCCGGTGCCGGCGGACCGTTCGGGGGACGAACAGCCCTACATGTCACGTGAAGTCGTCTGGGTGTCGGTGCTCGACAACGGCATCGGTATCCGGCCGCAAGACCGCGACAAGCTGTTCCAGGAATTCAGCCAGGTGGACAGCGCGCTCAACCGACAGCAGCAGGGCACCGGACTGGGGCTCGCGCTCTGCCGGAGTTTCGTGGAGATGCACGGCGGGACCATCGGCGTGGATTCGATTCCCGGCCGCGGCAGCACGTTCTGGTTCCTGCTGCCGGTGGAAGGGCCGGTGCGGAGGCCGGGAGGGGAGTGAGAGTCTCGGGTCGCGCGTCGCGAGGCCCGAGACCCGGGACCCGGGACCCGAGACCCGCGACTATCTTCCCCCATGCCCCGCACCTGCATCTCCCG
>DAIMFY010000466.1:0-1727 GCA_036724295.1 Gemmatimonadales bacterium
CCTGACCTACCTCCGGCGCACGGACCTGGATGGTTACCGCGCGCTCATCGAGGAACTGGGTCTCCGCCACTAGGCAGCCAGCGATGGCCAGGGCGTCTCGGTCATTGGGACCGGGACGCCCTCTGCGCATTAGACGGGCCGCCGACACCACACACAGGACACAGACGTGACCGTACAGAAGATCGAGACCGAATTTGCCGGCCGCCCCCTCCTGCTCGAGACCGGACGGATGGCCAAGCAGGCAGCCGGAGCGGTGCTGGTGCAGTTCGGAGAGACGCAGGTGCTTGCCGCCGTGACTGTCTCACCCAACATCTCCACCCTGCCGTTCTTCCCCCTCACCGTCGAATACCGCGAAAAGACCTACGCCGCCGGTCGCATTCCCGGGGGCTTCCTCAAGCGTGAAGGCCGGCCATCGGACGAGGAAATCCTCGCCGCCCGCCTGATCGACCGTTCCATCCGCCCGCTGTTTCCGGAAGGATTCAAGAACGAGGTCCAGGTTTTTGTCACGGTGATGTCGGCGGACCAGGAGAACGACGCGGACATCGTGGGACTGATCGCCGCGTCCACGGCTCTCAGCCTCAGTACGGTGCCCTGGAACGGACCGCTGGCAGCGGTGCGGGTCGGCCGCGTGGATGGCAACTGGATTCTCAATCCCACCTTCCAGCAACTCGAGTTCTCTGACATCGATCTCGTGGTGAGCGGCTCCGCCGATTCCGTCATGATGGTGGAAGGCGGCTCACTGGAAGTCTCCGAGAAGGAGATGCTGGAAGCGCTGGGCGTGGCGCAGAAGGGAATCGCCGAGCTGGTGGGGGTCGTGAAGAAGCTGGTGGGCAAGGCCAAGCCGCAGAAGATGGAGTGGCAGGCGCCAGCCACCGACGCCGACCTGGTTGCGTCGGTCCGGAAGTTCGCCGAGAAGAAGATCACCAGCGCCATGAACGCCAAGGACAAGCACGGCCGGGCGGACAACCTGCGCGCGGTTCGCGATGAAGTCCTGGCCGGCCTGGCGGAGAAATTCCCCGAGCGGCAGAAGGAAATCGTCAACGAGCTCGAGGATATCGAATACCGGGTGATGCGCTCGCAGGTGCTCGACAAGGGCGAGCGGGTGGACGGTCGCGACACCGACACCGTCCGGCCCATCACCATCGACACCGGCGTCCTCAAGCGCACCCACGGCTCGGCGCTCTTCACCCGGGGCGAGACCCAGGCCCTGGTGAGCGTCACGCTTGGCACCGCCGATGACGAGCAGCGGCTCGACAACATCGACGTCGCCGGCGAGACCACCAAGTCGTTCATGCTGCACTACAACTTCCCGCCGTATTCCACTGGCGAAGTGAAGATGATCCGCGGCACCAGCCGGCGTGAGATCGGCCACGGTGCGCTGGCGGAGCGCGCGCTCCAGCCCCTGCTCCCCGATTACGACACTTTCCCCTACACCCTGCGCGTGGTGTCGGAAATCCTCGAGTCCAACGGCTCCTCCTCCATGGCCACCGTCTGCGGTGGATCGCTGGCGCTGATGGATGCCGGTGTGCCCATGAAGGCACCCTGCGCCGGCGTGGCCATGGGGCTGATCAAGGAAGGCAAGAAGGTCGCCATCCTCACTGACATCCTCGGCTCGGAAGACCACCTCGGCGACATGGACTTCAAGGTGGCGGGCACCGAGAAGGGCATCACTTCCATCCAGATGGACATCAAGATCCAGGGACTGGATCTCTCCATCATGGCCGAGG
>DAIMFY010000467.1:0-1713 GCA_036724295.1 Gemmatimonadales bacterium
GAGATCGCCAGCAGCTCGGCGCCGATCTCGACCAGCCGCCCCAGCACCATCTGCCGCTTCTCCAGCTTCGGCCCGAAGCGCACCATGCAGTGGAACAGCGTGCGCGAGAGCTTCCGCGATTTCCGCTCCGCGAAGCGGAGGTGCGTGGCCAGCGGGCCGAACTCCGAGTAGCGCGGCCACCAGCCCCAGCCGAGCCACCGCGTGGGATACCACCAGGCATAGAACGCGCCCGCCCTGAGCAGAGCCTTGAGCTTGCCCGACAGCGGGACCTTCGGGTCGATCAGGTCGCCGGCCACCTTGAGGTGCGTGTCCACCGCTTCGCGCGCGATGAAGAGCCGCATGATCTCGCTCGAGCCCTCGAAGATCAGGTTGATGCGCATGTCGCGCATCATCCGCTCGACCGGGTCCGGGCGCTCGCCGCGGCCCCGCAGCGAGTCCGCCGTCTCATAGCCGCGGCCGCCCTTGATCTGCAGCGTGTCGTCCACCATGTGCCAGGCGGTCTCCGTGTTCCACATCTTGGCCATCGCGGCCTCGAGGCGGATGTCGTAGCCGCCGCGGTCGGCCATGCCGCTCGCCAGGTCGCTCACCGCCTCCATGGCGAACACGTTCGCGGCCATCCGGCCCAGCTTGTTGGCAATCGCGTCGTGCTTGCCGATCGCCGCACCCCACTGGACCCGCTCCGCGGCCCAGCGGCGGGAAATCTCCAGGCAGCGCTTCCCGGCGGTCTGGCACGAAGCCGGCAGCGTCAGCCGCCCGGTGTTGAGGGTGACCAGTGCGAGCTTGAGCCCCTTGCCTTCGCCCCAGAGCACGTTCTCCACCGGCACCTTCACGTTGGTGAAGCGGATGATGCCGTTCTCCAGTGCCTTGAGCCCCATGAAATGCAGCCGCTGCACCACCTCGACGCCGGGCTGGCCGGCCTCGACGATGAATGCCGTGATCCGCTTCCCGGTCCGGGCCATCACCACGAACAGCTCGGCGACCGTGCCGTTGGTGCACCAGAGCTTCTCGCCGTTCAGCACGTAATGCGTGCCGTCGGCCGAGAGCTCCGCGCTCGTGGTGACGCCGGCGGGGTCCGACCCCACGTTCGATTCGGTGAGGGCGAACGCAGAGATGGCGCCCTTGGCGAGGCGCGGAAAGTATTGCGCCTTCTGCTCCGGGGTCCCGAAGAGCTTGAGCGGCTGGGGCAGCCCGATCGACTGGTGCGCGGAGAGCAGCGCGGTGAGGTTCCCGTCCACGCTGGTCACCAGGCCGACCGCGTGCGTATAGCTGGTCTGGCTCAGGCCCAGGCCGCCGTACTCCACCGGGATCTTGATCCCGAACGCGCCCAGCTCCCTCAGGCCATCCACGATGTCGTCGGGGATCTTTCCCTCGCGGTCGATCCGGTCGCTGTCCACCTTGTCGCGCAGGAAGACCTCGAGTGCTTCCATGAAGGGACGCGCCCGCTCCACCTCCGCGGGGTCCACTTCGGGAAAGGGATGCACTAGGTCGAGCCGGAAGCTGCCCTCGAACATCTCGCGCACGAAGCTGGGTGATTCCCATTCCTTCTCGCGCGCATCCTCCGCCACCTGGCGCGCGGCCTGCTCGCTGCCGGGTGCCGGGGCGTCGGGGGCCGATGGCCTGGTGAGTACGTCGGTCATGGGTCGGGTCCGTTCGAGAGAGGCCTAGCGGTGCGCGGCTTCCGCGTAGAGCCCGCGGAGCCCGTGGATGACGAGT
>DAIMFY010000468.1:0-1688 GCA_036724295.1 Gemmatimonadales bacterium
GTGTAGTAGTCGAGCGCGCCTTCGAGTGAATAGACGATCTGGTAATTGAGCGGCGGCTCCGGCTCCTGCGGCAACCCACCCACGTAAATCTTGACCTTCTCCGCCCGGTCCAGGCGGTGGATGCCCTCGGCGGCCAGGATGTTGACCATGCCGGGGGCGAGGCCGCAATCGGGAATGACCGAGAGGCCCTTGGCCCTGGCCGTGCCATCGAGCTTCTTCTGCTCCATCACGATCTCGGTGTTGCCACCCAGGTCGGAAAAGTGACAGCCCGCCTCGACCGCGAGTCGAGCCATGGTGCCGTTGAAGTAGTACGGGAGGGCGCTCATCACGGCGTCGTGGCCCTTCATGAGCGTGAGCGCCGCCGCTTCGTCCTTCGCGTCGAGGCGCACTGCCTTGAGCCTTCCGCCGTCATCCTTGAGCCAGGCTGGCAGCTTGTCCGGAGCGATATCCGCTATGGTGACCGATTCTACACCCTTGCTGCGCAGCAAGTCGAATGCACAAGCGGAGCCCTGCAGCCCGCCACCCAGTACCAGCATCTTCATCAACGGCCTCGATCGTCCCCGGTTCGTGGATCAGCCAGAAATTGGCACGAAAACCGGAAAAATAGGGGGGAACGGGGGCCAGGGACTAGGGGTTAGGGATCAGGGATCAGGGTTGTGAGACAGAAGTCCGTCCGTCGGGCCTAGTCCCTGGTCCCTGCAAAGTACGTCAACCCTACCAGCCCCTCCGTCCCCTTCAGCTTCACCAGCCGGGCGGCGCCGCCCTTGAGTGGGCGGATCTCGATGACGTCATCCTGGATCCAGGCCACGGAATCTGCACCCCAGGCCGTGGGCGCTCTGGCGCCGGCGGCGAGGGGCTGCCGTTGGCCATCCGGGGTCTCGACACAGAGCGTACTGCCGGCGGTATCGCAGGCGACAACGCTGGCAAAGGCCGGGCTGCCGAGCTGGACGCCCAGGGCGCTGTCGGCCTCGGCGCGCTCGCCGGGCGCCACCAGCTGGGCCACCGGCCTGGCGGGCGGTGCGGGCCAGCGCCAGAGAGCCACGCCGCTCTCGGCGTAGACCGTCCGGCTGTCGGGAGACCACGCCAACCGGGTCAGTTTCTGGGAGACCGAGTCTGGGAGCGGGAGTTCCCGCTCGCCGGCGCCAAGGAGGTTGATGATCCAGATGGTCGGATTGCCGGTGGGCGGCTGGCGGAGGAACGCCAGCATCCCGCCATCCGGCGAGAGTGCGGGCGCGTACTCCCGCACCGGTGTCCAGGTAAGCTGCACCACTTCGTTCCCCGCGCCGATCACGGCGTAGAGATCGCCACCGCCGTTGCCGTCCGCCGCCACCACCGCGTAGGGATCCGTGCCGACCACAGCCTTCCCGCGCATGGGCGGCAGCGAGCAGCCAATCAGCAGCACTGCCGCACACGAGTGCACGAAAGCACGACAATGGACGCGGGACGCGGGACGCGGGACGCGGGGCCCGAACGCCCACGGCTCATGACTCACGACTCACGACCCCTTTCGTGCTTTCGTGGCTTTCGTGCTTTCGCGATTCTTCAATTCACCCCGTCTCCCATCTCCACATCCACCGCCAGCCGCTCCTGTCGAATCGGCGTCAGCAGCACCTGCACCACCTTCCGGTGAGCGGGATGCTCGGCATAGCGCTTGAGTGCACTCATGTCCTCGACGTGCACCACCAGCA
>DAIMFY010000469.1:0-1663 GCA_036724295.1 Gemmatimonadales bacterium
AGCGCCAGGCGAATCCCGGCCGTGAACGGCCACACCCAGGCATTGCTGGTACCCAGCTCGTCATCCTTGGTAAAGGCGATGTCGCCTTGCGGGCTCAGCAGCAGCGACAGCCGCGGACTCACCCGGTAGGCGATCTTGGCGCCCACGTTGATCGCGGGATAGGTATTGGAGCCGGCTCCGTCCACGTCGAAGGTCATGGCACCGGCACCGGCGTTCACGATCAGCGACCAGGGCGAGCTGCCCTCCGGCACGAGCGCGTAGCCCACCTTGGCCATGTAGTGATAGACCTTGACGTCGGGCGCGCTGGCGCCGCCGGGCAGATCGGTGCCCGAGTGAAAGCCCAGGTCGAGATCGCCCAGCAGATAGACCCGCGGGCGGATCTGCACCGCGGCGCCGATGCCGACACTGGGGCCCGCGTCCACGGCATCCGAGATGTCGAACGTGGGCACGTTGAGGCCGCCGCGGGCCTCGAGCGTCACCCTCCCCGGCTCGGCCTGGGCCCGGGCGGCGGACGGAATGGTCAGCAGCGTCACACTCGCCGCGACCAGCGCGATGGATGGCAGTACTCTCACGGAACGATCCTCGATCAGAAGGTGGATCAGCGGGTCGGCCGCGAGAACCAAGGCGACCCGCTGGTGGACTCGTGTCGTCTTACCGGCCGGCGAACGCGGGCTGCCAACGCCGCTGAATCGCCTTCCATTGCACCGCCTGATAGACCCCGGCCAGTCCCACGACCAGGTAGACTGCCCGGCTCATCGGACTCAGTTGCCCGAACAGAGCGCCTACCAGATCACCGCCCGTCAGACCCACCACGCCCCAATTGATCCCGCCGATGACCAGCAGCACCGCGGCGGCAACGTCCAGCTTCTTCATATATGCCTCAGCTTGAAATGGAGTATTGTCTAACAACTGTCGCACATTATACAGCCAGTACACCTCCGTGTCAAGCTCTTGTACGAGATATTCATTGACAATAGCTGTACAAAGAGATACGGTTTGTCATGACTTCAACTGCCGACGCCGCAGTCGCCCGCTACCCCGTTCGCCTGGTTGCGCTTCGCACCGGGCTCTCCCCGCACCTCCTCCGAGCCTGGGAACGGAGGTACGGGGTCGTGACGCCGAGCCGGAGTGACGGGGGGCAGCGGCTCTATTCCGACCTCGATATCGAGCGTCTGTCCCTGCTCAGGCGCCTGGTCGAAAGCGGCCATGCGATCAGCCGGATCGCCTCGCTTCCGCTCGAGGCGCTGGTTCGACTGGAGGAAGAGACGGGCTCGGCGGCGGCTCGGGACATGGGCGCCATCGTCCATCCGGAGGAGGGCGCCCGCGCCAGGAGCATCCAGGAATTCAACGAGCGGGCGATGCGGGCGATCCGAGCGCTCGACGCCCCGGCGCTCGAGGAGGTGCTGGAGCGCGCGGCCATGACGCTGGGCATTCCGGATTTTCTGGAAATGGTGGCGGCGACGACGCTGGAAGACGTGGGGCACGGCTGGTCGGAACGGTCGGTCTCGGTGGCCCAGGAGCACATGGCGACCGCCGTGTTCCGCCGCGTGCTCGGCTGGCTCTTCGGACTGTATCAGACCACGAGCGCCGCTCACCGGCTGGTCGTCGCGACCCCGCCGGGCGAGAGGCACGAGCTGGGTGCGCTCATGGCGGCGATCAGCGC
>DAIMFY010000470.1:0-1652 GCA_036724295.1 Gemmatimonadales bacterium
CGTGAGTGCCGTGTCGGCGGTGGAGTATGCCCGGAACGCGGCGCTCTATCACCTACTGCCCGATCTCGCCATCACCTGTGACGGTCCGGTGCACAGCGTGGCGTTGTTCAGCCGCCGTCCGGTCACGGACCTCGAGCATGGCACCATCCTGCTTACGGCATCGAGCCGCACATCGGTCCTGCTGCTCGAGCTGCTCTGCCGGCATCGCTGGCACATTCATCCGCAGCTGGCCACGGTGCGAGCGGAGGCCGTGGATCTCGCCTCGCTGGCGGGTTTCCCGCACGATGCCGTGCTGGTCATAGGCGATGCGGCGCTCCTGCTGGCCGATCGCGGGACCTATCCCTACTTCACGGACCTCGGACTCGCGTGGAAGGAGTGGACTGGCCTGCCGTTCGTGTTCGCGGTCTGGGCCGCACGACGGTCGGTGCCGCTGGCGGACGTGCAGCGGGTTCATGGCCGCCTGCTGGAATCGCGCGCGTGGGGCCTCCGCCACCTTGACCTGCTGGCAGCCGAGGCGGCCGAGGTCACCGGGGTACCGGAGCAGACCTGCCGTGGCTACTTCGGCGACCTCGACTACGCGTTGTCCTATCGCCATCTCGCGGGCCTCACCGACTTCTTCCGCCGGCTGGCGCAGGACGGCCTGGTTCCGGACGGTTCGCTCTCCTTCATCACTGCTGCCTGAATCGTCGCCATGGATACAGTGGATCGTACGTCGCCGGAATTCCGCGAGTACCTCGAGCTCTACCAGCGCGCGCCCTTGCTCGAGCTGGGCCGGCTGGCGGACCTGGAACGCTGGCGGCTCCACCCGGATCCCGTGGTCACCTACATTATTGATCGCAACATCAACTACACCAATGTGTGCGTGGCCGACTGTCAGTTCTGCGCGTTCTACCGTCGCCCGAAGGATGGGGAAGGCTATGTCCTGAGCTACGAGGAGATCGGCGCGAAGATCGACGAGTGCAAGGCCATCGGCGGGGTGCAGATCCTCATCCAGGGCGGGCACAACCCGTACATCCCGTTCGAGTGGTACCTGGACCTGATGCGCTACATCAAGGCCAATCACCCGATCCACATTCACGGCTTCTCGCCTTCCGAGGTGGTCTTTTTCAGCGAGCGGTTCCGGATCCCCATGCCGGAGGTGATCCGCCAGCTTCGCGAAGCCGGCCTCGACAGCATCCCCGGCGGGGGCGGTGAAATCCTGGTCGACGCCATCCGCGAGCGGGTGGCAAAGAAGAAGGCGCAGACCGATGAATGGCTCGGTGTGCAGGAGGAGGCCCACCGCCAGGGGATGCGCACATCGGTCACCATGATGTACGGCCTGGGTGAAACGGCCGCAGACCGGATCGAGCACCTCTTCCGGGTGCGCCAGGTGCAGGACCGGACTGGCGGCTTCACGGCGTTCATCTGCTGGCCGCTGCAGCCGGAGGGCACTCCCGGGATGTCGCACATGGAGAAGACCGACGCGGTCACCTACCTGCGCACGCTGGCCATCAGCCGCATCATCCTGAAGGAAGTCCCGAACATCCAGTCGTCATGGGTCACGATGGGCCACAAGGTGGGACAGGTGGCGTTGCGCTTCGGCGCCAACGACTACGGCAGCCTGATGATGGAAGAGAATGTCGTGTCCGCCGCGGGCACCACCTACCGCACCA
>DAIMFY010000471.1:0-1650 GCA_036724295.1 Gemmatimonadales bacterium
GTCTCGTCCGTCTCGTCCGTCTCGTCCGTCTCGTCCGTCTCGTCCGTCTCGTCCGTCTCGTCCGCCCTGCCCTGTTACCATTCAATTGACCGACAACATCGGAGCGTAAAGGCGATGGAACTGGGAATGATCGGACTGGGCAAGATGGGAGCGAACATGGCGACTCGGCTCATCGGCGCCGGGCACCGTGTGGTGGCATATGACCGCTCCGCGGACGCGGTTGCGAAGGCGGCGGAGGGTGGCGTCGTGGGCGCCGACTCGCTGGAGGCGCTCGCCAGCACCCTCAAGGCGCCGAGGGCGGTATGGATCATGGTGCCGGCGGGCGACCCCACCGAGCAGACCGTGAAGGCGCTCGCCGCCGTCCTCGCGCGCGGCGACACCGTCATCGACGGCGGCAACAGCAACTACAAGGATTCGGTGCGCCGTGGCGAACTGCTCAAGGCGCAGGGAATTCATTTTGTCGATTGCGGCACCAGCGGCGGGGTCTGGGGTCTCAAGGAAGGCTACAGCATGATGGTGGGCGGGGAGGATGAGCCGGTCAAGCGGCTGACGCCCATTTTCGAGGCGCTGGCGCCGGCCAGGGGCCGCGGCTGGGGGCATGTCGGTCCCACCGGCGCCGGCCACTTCGTGAAGATGGTGCACAACGGCATCGAGTACGGATTGATGCAGGCGTACGCCGAGGGGTTCGAGATCCTGCACAAGAAGAAAGAGTTCTCCCTCGACCTGGCGCAGATCGGACATATCTGGCAGTACGGCAGCGTGGTGCGGTCGTGGCTCCTCGACCTCACCACCAATGCGCTGGAGACCCATCCCGGCATGACCGACATTGCGCCCTGGGTCGCCGATTCCGGCGAGGGACGCTGGACGGTGGCGGAGGCTATTGAGCTCGATGTACCGGCGCCGGTGATCGCGCTCTCGCTCATGGCCCGGCTCCGTTCCCGGAGCGAAGAGGCGTTCAGCGACCGGCTGCTGGCCGCGATGCGCCACCAGTTCGGCGGTCACGCCATGAAGCCGGAGGCCTGAGATGGCCACCGACTCCGTGGAACCCGGCGCTGCGCTGTATGTCATCTTCGGCGGCACGGGCGACCTGGCCCAGCGGCTGGTGCTGCCGGCGCTCTATCATCTTCATGCCAGAGGCGAGGCGGCGGATATTCCCATCGTGGCGGTAACGCGGGGCGAAACCGATGATGCGGGGTATCGCAGCATGATCACCGACGCGCTGGTGCGCGACGGTGTGGCGCACAACAAGGCCGCCGCCTGGGCAAGGAAGTTTCTCTACTACCAGCCGATTCATCAGGGCACCGCGGACGATTATCGCCAGCTGGGCAATCGGCTCGACGAGATCGAGTCGGCCCACAAGCTGCCGGGCAACCGGGTGTTCTACCTCGCGCTCCCGCCCCAGGCGTTCGGGCCCACCGCCAGCGGGCTGGCCCGTGCGGGGCTCAATCGCGCGCCCGGGTGGGTGCGGCTCGTGGTGGAAAAGCCGTTCGGTCGGGATCTCGACTCTGCGCTCAAGCTGAACAAGGAGTTGCACAGGGGCTGGCGCGAGGACCAGATCTACCGGATGGACCACTTTCTCGGCAAGGAGACGGTCCAGAATCTCATGGTGTTCCGCTTCGCCAACGCGATGTTCGAGTCGCTCTGGAACCG
>DAIMFY010000472.1:0-1648 GCA_036724295.1 Gemmatimonadales bacterium
GGCTGCCGGTAGACGTACTGCTGCCCCCGGAAGTTGCGAAGCACGACCTCCTCGTCGCTCATGCTCACCACGTACTCGGGCAGCAGCGGAATTTTCCCGCCGCCTCCGGGCGCGTCGATGACGAAATGCGGGTTGGCCAGCCCACTGGTCCAGCCCCGGAGCGCCTCCATGATCTTGATCCCGGTCTGGACGCTGGTGCGGAAGTGCTCCGCACCGGCCACCTGGTCGGCCATATAGATGTAGTAAGGCCGCACCCGCGCCATCATGAGGCGCTGCATCAGCCGCTTCATGACCTCGGGGTCATCGTTCACCCCCTTGAGCAGCACCGTCTGGCAGCCGAGCGGGATGCCGGCGTCGGCCAGCATACCGAGGCCCTTCACCGCGGCGGGGGTGAGCTCGTCCGGATGGTTGAAATGCGTGTTGATCCAGAGCGGGTGAAACTTCTTGAGCGTCGCGCAGAGCTCGGGCGTGATCCGCTCGGGTAGATGGCAGGGCACCCGGCTCCCGACCCGGATGATCTCGAGGTGCGGAATGGCCCGGAGCCGCGTGAGAATGGCCTCGAGCCGCCGGTCGTTGAGCAGAAGCGGATCGCCACCGGACATGATGACGTCCCGGATTTCGGTGTGCTGCTCGAGATACTGGAACGCGCTCTCGAACTGCGACATCGGGATTTTCTCCGGGTCGCCGACCTTGCGGCGCCGGGTGCAGAAGCGGCAGTAGCTGGCGCATACGGGGCTCACCAGGAAGAGCGCCCGGTCGGGATAGCGATGGGTGATGTTGGGGACCGGGCTGTCCGCGTCCTCGTTGAGCGAGTCCACGATCCCGTCCACGATATCAAGCTCATCCACGGTGGGGATGTACTGCCGCCAGATCGGGTCGTCGGGCGACTTGATGAGATCCACCATGGCCGGCGAGATCCGGAACTCGAAGTTCTCGGCCGCCTGCCGGAGCCGGTCGAGGTCGGGAAAGTGCTCGGGCCCGAACTTGGCGGCGAGCGCCTCGAGGGACCGGATCGAGTTCTGCTTGAGGACTTCCTGCCAGGTTTCCATGGGATTCCCCATTTGGTCGCGAGTCGCGGGTCGCGAGTCGCGAGGTCTCAGATCGCGGTGCCCGCGACCCGCGACTCGCGACTCACGACTTTCACGTACACCACCTGATCATCCCCCGGCGCATAGAAATCGGGGATGCGGGACACGGCCCGGTAGCCGCGCGCCTCGTAGAAGGCGCGGGTGGGTGCGTAGTCCGGTCGGCCGGCGGTCTCCACCACGATGAGTCGGGCGATGCCGGCCAGCCGGCGCTCCATGGCGTGCACGAGGTTGGTGCCGATCCCGGCCCCGTGCAGCGCGGGATCGACCGCCATCCAGTAGAGATCGTAGGTAGCGAGGGTGCAGGGGGTGGGACCCCAGCAGATCCAGCCGGCCAGGCGGCCATCGTGCTCGGCGCCAAGTGCCAGGTAGTCGGACGAGCCCGCCACGGCGCCGTCGAACACCTCGAGCGCCACCGCGATCTCGTCCTCGCGAAAGAGACCGACGGCACGGCTGATCTCCTCGATGCGGCCTCGGTCAGCCGCGGTGAGGTTCCGGAAGGACGCCTGGGTGAGCGTGCCGCTCACGCGGCCGACACCCCGCTGACCAGGGCGGCGGCGGCG
>DAIMFY010000473.1:0-1646 GCA_036724295.1 Gemmatimonadales bacterium
GACTGGCTCACCCAGAACACCAAGCAGGCGGTGATGGCGGCGAGCCAGCAGCAGGATGCCATCTTCCAGCTCACGCTGGGGCAGGGCGCGCCCTCGAGCGCGCTGCAGCAGTTTCTCAACCAGCAGGGGATCCAGCCGGGGCAGGTGAGCTCATCGTCCATCAACGGCCTCCCGGCCGCGAGCGGCTACTTCCAGGCGCAGACCGAGCAGGGCACCATCGGCGGGCTGGTGTCATACGTGAGCTATGGCGGCAACACCTACCAGCTCCTCGCCTATACTGGCGCCAATGGCCTGAGCGCCTATAACAACACCTTCCGCCAGATCATCGGCAGTTTCTCCCAGCTGACCGATCCCGCCGCGCTCAATGTGCAGCCGAAGAAGATCGACCTGGTGAAGCTGCCGAGCCGGATGACGCTGGCCCAGTTCAACCAGCGCTATCCCTCGAGCATCCCGGTGGAAGAAGTGGCCATCATCAACGGGGTGGAGACGGGGACGACGCTGGAGGCGGGGAGGATGGTGAAACGCGTTCGCTGACAGGATGGGCGGGATGGGCAAGATGGGCGAGATGGGCAGGTGATGCCGGGCGAGCTTCGGCATGCCCATCCTGCCCATCCTGCCTCCCGCCCATCTTGCCCATCTCGCCCATCCCGCCCATCCTGTACACATGCGCTTCACCCGTTTTTCCCGCTACGTGCCCGGCGCCGCCGACGAAGTCAATCTCCAGTCGCTGCTCGACTCGCTCACCGATTTTCTCCTGCAGAGCGGCTTTGCCGGTGGCAGCAACTGGTGGGGCGAGCCTGAGGCCGATCGCTCCATGGACGGGCTCAGGGACGCCATTACCCGCGCGCTGATGGAGTCGGGCCAGCTCACGCCGGAGATGTTGCGCATGCTCCGGGGCGAGAGCACGGGCGATCCGGCCCGTGATGCCGAAATCGAAAGACAACTGGGCGACCTGCTGGACGGAATCGTCCAGCGGCTGATGAGCGAGGGCTACCTCGAGACGAAGGAAGCTCCCCGCGCGCCCCAGTCGTTCCAGCCGGTGCTCGGCCCCGCCGGCCAGGCGCGCGAGGCCGCCCGCAATGTGCAGTTCGACCTCACCTCCAAGGCCACCGACTTCCTGGGCTACAAGGCGCTGCGGGAACTGCTGGGCGCCACCGGCCACGCGGCCGCCGGTGCGCATGACACCACGTACCTGGCTACCGGCGTCGAGGCCGAGGCCGAGAGCAAGCCGTACGAGTTTGGCGACACCCTGAATCTGGATGTCGCGGCCACGCTCCGCCGCTCCATCGCGCGCGCCGGCCTCACGGTGCCGCTCGACCTCGACTATCCCGACCTCATGGTGCACCAGTCGGAGTATCGCTCGTCCGCGGCGACGGTCCTCATGCTCGACTGCTCCCACTCGATGATTCTCTACGGTGAGGACCGCTTCACCCCGGCCAAGCGGGTGGCGCTGGCGCTCACCCATCTCATCCGCACCCAGTTTCCCGGCGACGCGCTTCGTGTCGTGGTATTCCATGACTCGGCGGAAGAGGTGCCGGTCTCCGCGCTCTCGCGGGTGCAGGTGGGGCCCTACCACACCAACACCGCCGAAGGGCTCAAGCTCGCCCGCCGCATCCTGCTGAACCAGAAGAAGGACATGCGGCAGA
>DAIMFY010000474.1:0-1638 GCA_036724295.1 Gemmatimonadales bacterium
CCCACCCGGTCATCGAACGAACGCCCGGTGGCGCGGGTGCCGGCCAGGCGCTGGTACGACTTGGGCATCGTGATGGTGTTGCCCACCGCGATGCCGGCGGCCCGGGTGCCGGCCGCCGAGCCAGTGCCGGGATCAACCCGGATCTCCTCAGGGGTGCGCCCTGGATTGCGGCCCAGCGAGTCCCGCGGCATGAAGACCGCCGGCACCGGGCCCCGCGCCGTATGCACCAGCGCGAGCTGTCCTTCATAGAGCGAAGGAAAGAAGCCGCCCAGTCGCCTCAGGGTGAGCGTCCCGTCGGGCTCGATGTCCTTCACCTGCCAGCCGATCTCATCCATGTGCGCCACGAACACGGTGGCGGGGCCGTCACCACCGAACCGGACCCAGAGACTGCCGGCGCTGTCGGTGTCGGTGTGGAGGCCGTTCGGCAGCAGCTTCCTGATCGCCTCGCGTACCGGTCCCTCTTCGCCCGACGGGCCGTACGTCTCCACCAGCGTGCGCAGCACGGTCTGGGCTTCGTCGAGCGGAATTCCCTGCGCGCCGAGCGGCGGCGCCAGCAGGAATGTCGCGGAGAGCACTGCGGGCAGGATGGCGCGCCTCATGGCTTCCCTCCGATCCAGTCGCGCAGGCGTGCTTCCAGGGCAGCTACATCGTCGAGCGACACCGTCTCAGCCGGCCAGCCATCAAACCGGTCACGGAGTCGCCAGCGGCTCAGCTTGCCCAGGGCCTCACCATGCCGAGGGCGTCGCATCGAATCCACCGCCACCGCCACGTCGCGCATCCCGTCTCCGGCGTCCAGGACGATGGTTTCATCAAAGGGACCCGCCTCATTCCCCACTGTCAGCAGGCCGCGCGCGGACAGCCCCTGCTCCACCACGAACGCGACCACCACAGTGCCACGCGGCCTGGCCACCGCGGCGCGAACCAGCGCACTGCAGGCAGCGCGCGTGCCGATCGACGGCGCGGCGACCAGGCTCTTGCCATAGGGCTGGGGCGTCTTCGCCAGCACGAATGGTGTGGTGACGCGGATACCAAGCGCCGCAACCTCATCGGCATCGGCGGCGCCCACATCCACAAAGGCATCATCAAAGGTGAATGGCTCGTCGTTGCCCGAGCGCCCACGCGTGAGGTGCACCGAGCGCACGCCCACCACTCCGGGCACCGGCCCGTTGTCGCCCAGGAGCACGATGCGCTGGCCCTCCGCGTGCTGGTCGAAGAGCGGCGGCGTGCGGCCGGGAAGCCGGCGTACCGTGAGATAGCCGTCGTCCCGGATGCCACCCACGATCCAGCCCGGCTCGTCCATGGGGCACGCCACGAGCCGTCTTGGCGTGCCACGACCGAGCGTGAGCACCACGTTACCGGCGCGATCGCGCGCCGCATCCGGCAGCGTTGCGAGGAGCGTGTCGGCGAGCAGCCGTTCATGGCCGATCGGCGCTGGAATGCTGGCCAGCCGGAGCAGCGGGTCGGAAGGGGCGGCCTGGGCCGCGAGGCTTCCGCCCGCGATGCAGAGGATCGACGCGGCGAGGATGGATGATCGCATGAGGGTCAAGAGTAGAGGGACCACGGGCCGGGGACCAGGGTCACGAGTCGCAAGTCGCGAGTCGCGAGTCCTGCGACCTGCGTCTCTCGACCCGCGACCCG
>DAIMFY010000475.1:0-1598 GCA_036724295.1 Gemmatimonadales bacterium
GGATGGGAAGCGAGAGGCTTGGCGCGCTACGAACACCGCCGGCGGCATTACCGCCGGATCATCCTTGAACACCGCGGCAACGCCGACGCGGCGAGAGCTGCCGGCGAGCGCGCGGGGAGGGGGGCCGCATGACCACAATCACCCAACGCAAGAAGATCGCGAAGCTGGGCCGGCGCGGCTCGACCGTCCTGGTGGTCGAGACGGTGAACCACAGCGCGCCCTGCTACGCCGTCGAATACCGGCTGCATGGGAAGCGGAAGCGGGAATTCTACCCTCGCACCCGGGCCGGACGCCGGCAGGCGCTGGCCTATGCCGATGGCGTGCTGGCCAGCCGAAGCGCCGAGCCCCAGAGCAAGCGGCTCACCCTCGAACAGTTGTTTACCGCCTTTGCCGCCGAGGAATACCCGGCCATCCGCTACAACACGCAAAGGCTCTACCGCGAGAACTGGCGGCTGTTTGAGGCGTTCGTGGGCTCGCATGTCCCGGCCGATGATGTGGGGATGCAGAGCTGCCGGGATCTCCGGCAGGAACTGGAGCGGCGGAACCTCAAGGTCAACACGATTGCCAAGGTGTTCCATGTGGTCCGGCGGGTCTACCGCTGGGGAGAGGAACACGAGCTAATCGAGCGGGCCAAACCCCTTCGCTACCGCTACAAGGTCGCCAAGGAAGCGCGCCCCGTGTCGCCGGCCGAATACCGCAGCGAGGAGTTCGAGGCGCTGCTCGCCGTCATGCCCCTGGACAAGCCCACGACCTGGCGCGCGCATGTCTGCCTAGCCCTCTGCGGCTACCAGGGCGTCAGACAACACGCCGCCCTGCATCTCCAGTGGGCCGACGTGGACTGGACGCGCGACGTGCTCATCTGGCGAGCCGAATGGGACAAGGTGGGGAAGGAGTGGGAGCAGCCGATGCGGAGCCCCACACGGGCCATCCTGGACGCCATACGGGGCAGGCACGACGGCCCATGGGTCCTGCCCAAGGGCAGCGCCAAGGGGAAAGGCGAGACCTACACGATTCAGAGCTTCTGGGCTGCCCTGAGGCGAGCGGAGAAGCTGGCCAAGGTCGAGCGGTTGCCGGGCCGGGCGGGGCATGGGCTCCGCCGCATGGTGGCGGGCAACGTGACGATCGCGACCAACAACCCGGTGCTGGGACTGCACGCCATCGGTGACACGGATCTCAAGCAGGCGACCCGCTACATCAAGCATCGCCAGGACGAGATCAAGGGCGCGTTTGACGGGATGGACCAGGCGAACCGGGAAGGGGCCAACTGATGCAGAAGTGTGTAGCGAATGGTGAGCGGGGCCGGAATGACGAACGGCACGGCTGGCGTAAGTCGTTGCCAATCCGTGCCGTTGATGGATGCACCGCGAAGGAATCGAACCTTCAACCTTTTGCTTCCATCTTTCAGGGTGAGGCGGTAACTCCCCGCCAATCCAGCATTTCCAGCACACCGAAAACACCCCGTTCCCTCCGAAGCGCGCCCGAAACCCGCGCCGAAATGTTGAGCGAACGGTGAGCGGGAACCTGACGCAAGCGCAGATCGAATTGCGCTGGGATCGCCGCGTCCCCGCGCATCGCCGGGAAGCGATTGACCGGCTCAT
>DAIMFY010000476.1:0-1552 GCA_036724295.1 Gemmatimonadales bacterium
GCTCGTGGTGATTTTAGTCTTTGATCAGCCCGGCGCATGCCGGTTCATCGAAAGAACGAAAGCCCTGGCAAAGGACGCTGGGGACAATGTCATCAAGCAGTGGCACACAGAATAGCGGGTTCATCGACGTGAATCGCCCCGAAGCATTCCGCCTGGAAGATTGCGGTCGGGCCGCAAGATTGCTTCGACGCGCAAGGGGGTGTTGGGGGTGGCCTGCGGAATTTCCCTCCCTGATTCTGATGACCGGCAGAAATCGCACGGGCGGCCCGCGGAATTGTCCCCCTGCTCCCCCATGACCGTCGGAAATCGTAGGGGCGGCCCGCGGGCCGCCCCTACCAATCGTCGCCTGTCACCGGGATGTCATCACCGCCCGATATAATCCATCCCATCCTCCACCCGTCGCACGAACGCCGCCAATAACCGGGCGGTGCGTTCCAGGTCTTCCAGTGCCACCATCTCATTGGGCGAGTGCATGTAGCGATTGGGCACCGAGACGAGAGCCGTCGCGATGCCAGCGCCGGCGTTGAAGATGGATTCCGCGTCAGTCCGCGTATCGCGTCCGGCGGCTTCCAGCGAGTACGGCACGTTCTCGGCTTCCGCCGCCTCGACCAGCATCTCGAACACCGCTTCATTCACCGCGGCACCGCGCGAGAGCACCGGCCCGCCGCCGAGCTTGTATTCGCCGTGCTTCCGCTTGTCCATGCCGGGACAGTCGGTCGCATGGGTCACGTCCACCACCACGGCCACGGTAGGGTTGAGCCGAGTGGCAAGCGGCCTCGCGCCGCCGCCCGTGGCCGAAATCTCCTCGCGCGATGTGGCGACAGCGCTCACCGTAGCACTCGGCCGCTCTGCCGCCAGCAGCCGCAACGCTTCCAGCACCACGAACGAACCAATTCGGTTATCAATGCTCCGGCTCACCAGCCGTCCGTTGGGAAATTCCAGCACGCTCGACGCCAGCACGCCAGGGTCGCCGATCCGCACCCGCGCCAGCGCTTCTTCCCGGTTGGCCGCGCCGATGTCGATCCAGAGATCTTCCACCCGCGACACCCGCTCGCGGTCGTCCTTGTCCATCAGGTGAATGGCCTTCTTCCCGATCACCCCCACCACCCGTTCCTTCCGACCCAGGATCAGCACCCGCTGGCCCACGAACACCTGGCTGTCCCAGCCGCCAATCGTATCAAAGCTCAGGAAGCCCTGTTCATCCACGTACGAGACCATGATGCCGATCTCGTCCATGTGCCCCGCAAGCACCACGTGCTGCTTGTCGCCACCCTTGAGCGTTGCCCAGGAGTTGCCGGTGGCATCCGCCCCCACCTCGGCGCCCAGCTTGCCCGCTTCATCTCGCCAGCGCCGAGCCGGTGCACGCTCGAAGGCGGACGGGCCCGGCAGGTCCAGCAGTTCCTTGAGAAACGCGAGCGACTCAGGACGCACGGGAGGCCATCACTTTCTTGACTCGGGCCCGCAGCTCCTGCATGAGCTCCTGGCCGGTTTCAGTGGATGTCGCCGCCCACTCAGTGTGACGAAACGTCCGGGGGGACGACGCTTCTCGGAT
>DAIMFY010000477.1:0-1551 GCA_036724295.1 Gemmatimonadales bacterium
CAACCAGAATATCCTCTCGCTGCAGGAAGAGCTGACCAGCACCGAGAACAAGGTGAGTTTCGCCCGGCAGCACTACAACGACGTGGCCACCAGCTACAACACGGCGCAATCCACCTTCCCCACCATGCTCGTCGCCGGCATCGCCAAGGCCTCGCCCGCAGACCTGTGGGAGCTGGAGAACCCGGCGGAGCGGGAGGTGCCGGTGGTGGATCTGGGGGGAGGCGGTGGGCTGAAGGCTGAAGGCTGAAAGCTGTGAGCCGCGAGCTGGAAGGGTGAGCTGTGCGATGGTACCGCCGTCGGCTGTCAGCGCTTGGCTCATGGCTCATAGCTCATAGCTCCAATGACCAACTTCCTCGAACAGCAGGCCGCCAACCGCCGCCGGTCGCAATGGCTGGTGGCGGGGTTCATTCTCTTCTTTGCCTGGGTGGGCTTCGGCGGCGACCTCGCCTTCGGGCTCATGACCGCCGAGGCCCCGCCCACCGCGTATCACCACGTCATCCCGTTCATCGGCATCGTCACCTCACTGCTGGCCATCGGCATCTGCTGGCGCGCCCAGCACAATGCCGCCCAGCGCGTGCTGTGGGCCACCGGTGCCTGGGAGATCATCGAGCCGGCAACGCCGGAACAGGTGCAGTACGTGAATGTCGTGGAGGAGATGGCGATCGCGGCCGGCATCCCTCGGCCGCGCATCTGGATCGTGCCGGATGAGGATCCCAATGCGTTCGCGACCGGCATGGATCCCGACCATGCCAACATCGCAGCCACCGACGGGCTGCTGGCGCTGCTCTCACGCGACGAATTGCAGGGGGTCGTGGCGCACGAGATGGCGCACATCCAGAACGAAGACACCCGGCTGATGACCCTGCTGGCCGGAATGATCGGGGCGGTCCTGCTGCTCTCGGATGGCAGCCGTCGCTTTCTCGGCGGCTCGAATCGGGGATTCGGCGGGCGGAAGGGCGGGGGAGGGAAGGGTGCGGCCGGGATGGTGGTGCTGGTGATCTGGCTTCTCAGCCTCATCGTCGCGCCGCTGATCGCGCGCGTGCTGGCCATGTCGGTGAGCCGGAAGCGTGAATACCTCGCCGATGCGACGGGAGCGCAGTTCACCCGGAATCCGGTCGCGCTCGCGTCGGCACTGGAAAAGCTGGAATCGGCCACCCCGGCGACGCGCAGCATCGGGCGGGGTGCCGCGCACCTCTGCATCGTGGACCCGGGTGAGCGATCGATCAGTGACGTGGAGGGGCTGGCAGGCGACCTCTTCTCATCGCACCCGCCCATCCGCCAGCGGATCATCCGGTTGAAGGGGATGGGGTTTGCGTTTGAGAAGGAGGGGGTGGGCGTCAATACCGGCGCGGTGTCCCGGTGACTGTCTGCAACAGGTAGGGGCGGCCCGCGGGCCGCCCCTACCATGCACGTTGATCATCGGAATGTCGCCTGGAAATCTCGCGGGCCGCCCTCGCAAATGCTCGCTATCAACGGAATCCGCACCGCGATTCCCCACGCCCCTCGCCCTGCGCCTCATCCTCCCGCATCGAGCGTGTCCAGCGGGCCGCT
>DAIMFY010000478.1:0-1535 GCA_036724295.1 Gemmatimonadales bacterium
GGTGCCGGCGGTGATGTTTCCCCACTGGTCGCTCCCGCCCATCTGGAGCTCGCAGGCCTCGGTATGATAGAGATGCCAGAAGTCGTACGCCTGGATCAGCATGTAGCTGAACTCGGTGTACGAGATCCCGGCCTCCAGGCGGCTCCGCACCGACTCCTTCTGCAGCATGTACCCCACGCCGAAGTGCTTGCCGGTGTCCCGCAGGAACTCCATCAGGCCGATGCCGCGCAGCCAGTCGGCGTTGTTGCGGAGCCGGGCGGCATTGGCGCCCTCGAAGGAAAGGAAGCGCTGCAGCTGGCGCATGATCGCCTGGGCGTTCCGGTCGATCTGCTCGAGGGTGAGCACCGGGCGTTCGGTGCGCTTCCCGCTCGGGTCGCCCACCATGGCGGTCCCGGCGCCCACCAGGGCAATCGGCGTGTGGCCCAGCCGCTGGAGCCAGGCCATTCCCATGACCGGGACCAGATTGCCGACGTGGAGCGAGTCCGCGGTGGGGTCGAAGCCCACATAGGCCGTGATCGGGCCCTCGCGCAGGCGCTCGGCGAGGCCGGGGGTGGCGTCCTGCACGAAGCCGCGGGTGCCGAGGAGCTCGAGGAGGTCGCTCATGGCGCCAATCGTACCCGCTGGAAACGGGCCTCGCAACCGGCTAGCTTGGGGCATGGCCCGCCGGCAATCCCGTCTGCTGCAGCGCGTTCGGCTCTCGCCACGCGCCCGTCGTAACGTTCTGGTCTCGGTCCTCGCGGTGATCGCCTTCGCGCTCGCCATTCTCGTGGCGGCCTGGACCCGGGCGTGCGCCGGCAACAGTTGCCCGTCCATCTCCGGGCTCGGCGGCTACGATCCCAATCAGGCCTCGAAGGTGTACGCGGCCGACGGCCGGCTCATCACCGACCTCGGCCTCGAGCGCCGCACCGTGGTCCCGCTCGCCGAGATGTCGCCCTACGTGAAGGCGGCGTTCATCACCACGGAGGACAAGCGGTTCTATCAGCACCACGGAATCGACTGGTACCGGGTCCTGGGCGCCATCAAGAACAACATCTTCAAGTTCCGGGTGGCCGAGGGTTTCTCGACCATCACCATGCAGCTCGCGCGCAATCTCTGGCCCGAGGACATCAGCGGGCGCGACAAGTCGATCCGCCGGAAGCTGCGCGAGGCGCGGGTGGCCCGGGAAATCGAGGCGGCGTATCCCAAGGACAAGATCCTCGAGCTTTACCTGAACCAGATCGACCTCGGCAATCGCGCCTACGGGGTCGAGGCCGCCTCCCAGCGCTACTTCGGGAAGTCGGTACGGGACCTCAACGTGGCGGAGGCGGCCACGCTGGCCGCCATCCCCAAGGCCCCGTCCCGCTACAATCCGCGCCGGAACCCGAACCTGAGCGTGCAGCGTCGCAACACGATCCTGAACCTGCTGCGCGACAACGAGCTGCTGTCCGCCGCCGACGCGGAACGGTGGAAGGCCTACCCGCTGCTGCTCAGCTCGCACTCGGACTTCAGCGGGGTGGCGGAATACTTCGTCGAATACGTCCGCCAGCAACTCGACG